>CAXUOL010000006.1:0-44149 GCA_964252435.1 uncultured Nostoc sp. | reverse complement strand
TTATTATTAGCCCGATCCACATTGGACATTTTATCAAAGTGGAATCCCTGAAGGCTGGCAATCATCCCCCTGACTGTGGCGCGACATTCGTTAATTGACGCATCTCTGTATTGCTTGTCCATTGAGTCGGGGATTTTTTGTCCGTAGCGCATCCGCCGATACCAAACTGAGGAAACCTCGCTCAAATCTAGCTTTTGTTCGCCATCAGTAATAATTACTCGTTCAGTACCGCCGGAGTAAATATCTAGCTTGACTTCGGTGGGATATCTGTCTGTGTCAAACCGAAATGCTTTTTCTCCTCTAGCCTCAATTTCTTTGATGACTAGAGGAATGCTTTCGTTGTCTTTACTAAACGTGACTATTAATACGGTCATAAAAGGTATGAAGTGTAAAGTATGTAGACACCCTTTGGGTGGCTTACCGCAGGCTAGGATCAAATATTAAATTTTTGATTATTCATTCTTTCTTTGAAGTAGGGCGTCTGCGATCGCACTTGCAATTGGTAAGTCTAGATCCTTTTCCAGCATTCCCCACTCCCCCACAGGGTTGATTTCCAAAAAGACATATTCGCCTGATGGTGTGACGATGAAATCTAACGCTCCAAACAACAGCCCAAATTTCCCCATAAAGTCTTTGAGACGGCGAACTACTTCATCAGGAAGCTGATGATGTTGCCATGTGCCAACCTCAACACCAGGTTTACGCCAATCAACTTTGGTTGCTGCATACACATCTGCATTTAGCGCCCCCACAAATACATTACCATTCACATATACCACCCGTAATTCTTGTTGCTTTGGAATTTGCTCTTGAAAAACCATTGGGCAGTAGCGCAGTGATTCGGCATCTTCTAAGTCTTCTTCCTTGACGATGCTGGTGTAAAGAAAGAATGAGGAGTTAGCTTCCATACTGCGGGAAAGAGCAGTTAAGAGCTTGCTCACCATTTTGCCGTTGACTTGCTGAAAAAACTCTCGTGCTGCTTGGGCTTTGTTGGTGACAAGAGTCTGGGGAATAACAAAACCTACTTCAGACGCAATCCGTAGTTGACGTAGCTTGTTACTTGCATAATCTATCCGCTCTAAATTATCTACCCACGCAGCTCCCTGCAGGCTGTCCCAAAAACCATCTAAAGTTGCTTGTGATTCTCTAACGCAAGCTTCTCGAAACTTTGGTGCTAATTCTTGACTCAGTTTTGGTTCCCAAATACGGCGCATCCATACAGCTTGCACCTGCTCTGTGCTGATAGAGTGGTTGTTACATTCTATAGTGTGGTAGCTTTTAGACTTATCAAAATGTGCTGTTAATTGCACTTCTAGAGGAAATTTATCAGTATCTAGACGAAATGGTTGCACCCCTTTTTTTGATAAGGCTTCTGCCACTCTATCTATTGTGAAGAAATCACCACTATGTGTGATTAATAAAACAACATCACGAGACAGGTGCATAAATATTTTTTTATCATAATTCCAGGAGGTAGCTATTAAGTATTAGTAAACAAATTGCTTTCGATACCCAAAAATATTTGAAGAATTTATGGGACTAAAAAAGCAATCACCTCCATCTTTGGAAAAGGTAATATGAAAGCGATCGCATCTCTAAGAATAGTTTCCAGTTATTTGATAACTGCTACTCTATTAAATTATGATGAAGCCAATTACAAGGTATCTTCCCGATTATAAAGGTACTTTCACATGTAGAAGACTAAATAAATTATTTATCTTCCAAATCTGAAGGAAACTTGTAAGTCCAAGGAACATCTGTTCCTTCACCTTCAGTAGCTTGCTCTTCCAAGAAACGCGCAAAAAATGGTAACGCTCCAACATCCACTGTTTTGACTCTGTTTTTAGGCATAGAGTTTTCCTTAAAGGAAATTATTTTTTCAACTACAGATATATCAGTAATTAAATATATTTTCAAGATCAGTTAAGACAGTTAAGAAGTAATTATTCTAAGAATTTAGGAAAGTTAAGAAATTTAGGAAAGTTAAGCAAAGACATAAGATAAATCGATTAACTCTTTATCAAGATTAAGTAATCAATATCAAACTGTAGCAATTTTATTTGATTAGATTATCCTACTAGTACAGTACGGCGTAAATAAACCACCCATTCAAAACCAATGAAATGTTTACGCTGTATTAATTTTGAATTTTGAATTCCGCCTTGCGGTACTAGTCCCTATATTTTCCAGTCTTCTCAACTTGGCCCGTTGGCACATGATACGATCGTCGCCATTATTGAGCCGGCTGGTGAATTAGCTGGTTTGCCTTCCCTATTAATGCTCAGATGCTGCGGCATGAAACAGGTTATCCCAAGGCGAATCGAGGCAATGAAGTTTGTAGATGCTGAGTTATTATTGTCTTTGTACACTTAACCGTATTTTCTTTTAAAAATCAAATAGGATTCCTATATTACGTTAAATGTTTGCTTAACTGTCTTAACTATCCACTTTATTATCTACTTAACTTTCTTAACTTTCCACCTTATCATCTACTTAACTTTCTTAACTTTCCACCTTATCATCTACTTAACTGTCTTAACTGCTATTGCATTTTATTGACAAAACTGGGATTATTTAAAAGATTTAGGTTAAACAGACTAATTTCATAAAATTTGTACTTTAATAGAACAATAATTTCTAAATATTATCTATAGTAAATTGATGTAACCAAAAAGGCTACTTATGAATTATATTGATCATAAAGCAAAATTTATATTTTGCTTTATGAAACAGAGTAGTGTTTGCAATAGTTTTTCGTTTGCCCAGATTATAGATTAGTAAGTATAGACTTATACTTTTTAAGTACATTTAAATTATGGTAAAGAGTGTAAAAAATGAATTTTTTAGAAGAAGAGAGTTTATATTTGAAGAAAATACAGCAACTTAAAACTAAGTTTGAATTAGTTTTATTAGAGGAAGCTCCATTAAACGAATGCACAGCGATTGTGAATAAAACATATCCACTGGAAGTCATACCATATATTGTTTCAAGCTCAAATAACTCGCTAAAGCAAATTCGCTCTTATCTTCAAAATGTGTCCGGGGAAGCATTATTACCCAAAGCCGTAGTACGAGTGTCAAATATACCTTTAACCGCCACAGGAGAGGTAGACGAATTGACTCTGATGAACATTCCTATTATTGATGAAAGTTTAATTGAGCAAGTAGAAAAGCAACTTAACTCTCATCACAAAATTGAACAGGCAGTGGTAGTGGTGCAGGAGTTGAGAAAGAATATCCCCTCACTCCATCTATCACATTTGATCCCAGATTGGCAAGACAAGAACGCGATCGCCAAAGGCGTGGCTTTGCCCAGCGCTAACGTTGTCCCAATTCCCAGAGATTCCCAACCAGATACACAACAACATTTCTCAGAGCCGAAGCTACTTGCCATTAGCCACGGCAGTATTCTCCCGGACGATCCTCATGCACCTATTACCTTGCCCGAAGTTTTGCAAAGAGCCGCGCAACAGGTTAAAAGTGGGGGAATTATTTACCTGCTGCCCGATGGCGCAGAACTACGTCAATCATACGCTGAGTTACTGGAAGTTGCAGAGCGGATTCTTGCTGGTTTGAGAAAGTTGGGACTCAAGCCAAAAAACAAAGTCATCTTGCAGATGGAACTTAGCTGTGACATTATTCCCGCTTTTTGGGGCTGCATATTGGGAGGCTTTGTCCCCGTAATCATGGAAGTGCCACCGACTTATAGAGAATCAAACAAGGTGGTAGATAAGCTTTGTCATATTTGGCAGTTCTTAGATAGTCCAGTCATCTTAACTACAGAAGTTCTCAAACCAGAGATAGAATTACTATCGCAATGGCTACCAACAGAACACCTCAAGATAGGCACAATTGAAGTATTAAAAAACAATACTGCCAGTAAACAATATCACCATAGTCAACCAGATGAGGTAGCTCTTTTCAACCTAACTTCTGGCAGTACAGGAATACCAAAATGCGTTCAATTGACTCATCAGAATCTCATTGCTCGCGCCAGAGGAGCTAACCAACTCAATCAGCATGAGCGAGAAGATGTGATTTTAAATTGGCTGCCATTCGATCACATTGGCAGTATTTCTGACTGGCATATTCGTGGTGTGGAATTAGGTTGCACGCTGGTTTATGCCCAAAAAGAATATATTTTGGGTCGCATCCTCAATTGGTTAGATTTGATTCATAAATACCGGATTACTCATAGCTGGTCCCCCAACTTTGCTTATGCGATAGTTAATGACTCCCTCAAACAAGAACCAGAACAGAACTGGAACTTATCGTGCGTGAAATTTCTACTGACAGCTGGTGAAGCAGTATCTAGTAAAGCTGTGGAGGATTTTCGAGAAAATTTGGTTGCCTATGGACTCAAAGCAACAGCAATTCGTCCCGCTTTTGGAATGGCTGAGATGGGTTCGGGAATTACATATTATCAGCCCCTTCAGGAAGCACCTTTGTTGTTCCATAGAATAGACAAATCTATATTGCAAGGTACTATTAAACGAGTAGACATAAACCATCCGAATTACAGTACTTTTACCGATTTAGGCTCAGTCATTCCTGGAATTACTATTCGCATAGTAGACGAGCAAAACTCTGTATTAAGAGAAGACACCATCGGGCGCTTGCAAGTTAAAGGCCATGCAGTTTCTCCGGGATATTACAACAACCATGATGCTAACAGTCAATCCTTTTTAACAGATGGCTGGTTTGATACTGGAGATTTAGGATTTATTACCAACGGCCAATTGGTGGTTACTGGTCGTGCCAAAGAAACTATTATCATCAATGGAGCCAACTACTACAGCCATGAAATTGAAGCAGTAGTTGAAGAAATTGCGGAAATTGAGGTGTCCTACACCGCCGCTTGTGCAGTCTGCAATGCTGATGTTCCAACAGAGAAACTAGCCATCTTCTTCAGTTCGCCGATTACAGAAGAAGCAAAACTGCTAGAGCTACTAAAGAAAATTCGCCAAAAAGTGGTGAACAAAATCGGCTTAAATCCTGATTATTTAATTTTATTAGCTAAAGAAGATATCCCCAAAACCGTTATTGGTAAAATCCAGCGATCGCAACTTCGCGATCGCTTTCATGCAGGTGAGTTTAACTCAATTCTCAAACAATTCGATATCTTACTAGGCAATAGCAATACTATTCCTGATTGGTTCTACCAAAAAGTATGGCGACCCAAGCAAGCCAAGATTTTGAAGACTTTATCCCCAAACTTTCTAACTATAGTTTTCCTCGACGAGTTAGGGTTGGGGATATTTCTTTGTCAGCAACTAGAACAGCAAAACCTACCATATCTGTGTGTTTCACCTGGATCAGATTTTGCTAAAAAAAGTCCAAATCACTTCTTTTTAGCTCCTGGAAATGTAGACCATTATCAGCTATTACTTGAGTCCATAAAAGCAGATAACCTGACCATCGGTCAAATTCTCCATTTGTGGAATTATCAAGAGTATGAAGGAGAAATAAAAAACATAGAAGTTCTTGAAAAAGCCCAAAACCAGGGAATTTACAGTTTATTGTTTCTTACTCAAGCCCTAGCAAAAACCCAGAATTTCCAAGATTTAGTTCAGTTATTGTTTATTTCTAGCTACACCCAGTCTACGCAACCAACAGACAAGATAGCTTATGAAAAAGCTCCTGTTCTCGGTGTAATTAAAACTATCCCCCAGGAAATACCTTGGTTAAATTGTCGTCACATCGATTTGACACCAAATTCGCTAGAGGTGAATGCGAACTATCTTCTCCAAGAACTCCAGGTTTTATCAAAAGAGCAAGAGGTAGCTTATCGAAACGGGCAGCGTTTGATTGCAGGTTTAGAAAAAGTTAATCTGGAAGACAAACCAAAGCAAAAACTTCCCTTTAAACCGGGGGGGATGTATCTAATCAGTGGTGGGCTTGGGGGTGTTGCAGTTGAAATTGCTAAATATCTAATTAAGTTTTTTAATGCGAAATTATTATTAGTAGGCCGGACTCATTTACCAAGTGAAGATATTACATCTAACGTCTCTACGGAAATATTAGAAAAAGTAAAGCTGTATCAAGAATTAAAGCAGCTTGGATCGGTGGTTTATGAGGCAGTGGATATCTGCGACTTGCAAGCGTTGCAGCAAGTGGTGGAAAAAGTCAAGGCTAACTGGGGAAGTCAACTGGATGGGGTGATTCATCTGGCGGGAACTTACCAGGAAAAAATGTTAGTGGATGAAACACCACAAAGTTTAGCTGCAATTTTACGACCAAAAGTATTAGGTGCTTGGGTGCTACATCAGTTGCTAAACAAGCAAGAGGAAGGGATTTTTATTAGCTTTTCGTCTTTGGCGAGTTTCTTTGGTGGAGCCACAATTTCTGCTTATGCTGCTGCTAACAATTTTTTGGAAAGCTTTAATCAATACCAATGTTCTATTGGTGGGTTGCACAGCTATTGCTTTGCTTGGACAATTTGGCGTGACACAGGGATCAACAAGGGTTATCAGAGGCAAGAAATCACCCGCGCTCAAGGCTTTTATGAGATGAGCCTGCAACAAGGATTATATTCCTTATTGACTGGTTTATATCATGACCAAGCACAGCTGATAGTCGGTTTAGATGGCAGCAATCCCAAAATTCGGCGTTTTACCTCGGAGTTTCCAGGGTTACAGAAATTAACTGCCTATTTCACTACGAGTAACGGTTCTTCCGTACCAGAATTATCAGATTTTACAGTGCGCGATCACTTCACAACAACCGTTAACTGTGACTTTGTGCAACTATCACAAATGCCTCTCACCGCTAGTGGCGAAATCAATCGAGACTTATTAGCTAGGGGGATGACTCATAGAGAAGCGATCGCTCCCCGAAACGAAACGGAACGGCAAATAGCTCAAACCTGGCAAGAAGTTTTAGGCATACTCCAGATCGGCATTCACGACAACTTCTTTGAACTAGGAGGAAATTCTTTGCTAGCCTTCCAAGTCATTTCTCGATTGCGCGAGACTTTTTCTGTTGAATTGTCGCCAAATCGTTTTTTTGCATCCCCGACTATAGCTGGTTTGGGAGAAAGCCTTGAGGCGCTACAAACTGTTGTCAGAAAGTGGAATGTAGCTATGGATGACGCAGAAAAAGAATATGAGGGAGGGCTATTATAAATGACAATAATAGAATTTGTATCTTATTTAAATAGTTTAGGCATCAAAATTTGGCTGGAAGGCGGCCAGTTAAACTATCGCGCTCCCAAGGGAGTGATGAACCCAGACCTCAAAAACCAACTGTTAGGGCGCAAATCAGAAATCCTGGCTTTTCTAGAAGAAGCTCAGACTGCAACAGACTGCTCCTTTGAGCCAATACTACCTATAGATCGCTCTGGAGACTTGCCTTTATCCTTTGCCCAGCAGAGGATGTGGTTTCTCTATCAATTAGAAAGCCAAAGCCCGTTTTATAACGAGGGTTTACAGCTGCGCGTTGAAGGTGTACTCAACGTAGAAGCTCTACAGCAGAGTATCAACGAAATCATCAGCCGTCACGAAATTTTACGGACAACATTTTCCGCAGTTTACGGGAAACCCTTACAAATCATTTCTCCTAGCTTGGCGATGAACATACCAGTTCTGGACTTGCAAGGTTTAGAAGCAGCAGAGATACAACAGATTGTCACAAAGGAAGCTCGCCAACCTTTTGATTTGAGTAATGGCCCTTTGTTGCGGGTCACTTTACTACGCCTGGGGCCAGAGTCCCATGTGCTGGTATTGATCATGCACCATATCATCACAGATGGCTGGTCAATGGGGATATTCATCCAAGAGTTGTCCAGCCTCTACCGAGCTTTTACTATTGATTCCCCTTTGCTCCTCCCTGAGTTGCCCATCCAGTATGCTGATTTTGCAGTTTGGCAGCGACAGTGGTTGACTGAGGAAATTCAAAAACAGCAACTAAATTACTGGAAGCAACAGTTAGCTGGTGCTACACCCTTATTAGAACTACCCACAGACAAACCACGTCCCGCCGTTCAGACTTTCTGTGGTGCTACCCAGGAATTTCAAATTGACCAGAATTTGAGCAAGCAAATCAAAATCTTCAGCCAACAGTCAGGAGCTACTCTATTCCATACATTACTGGCGGCTTTCGTCGTTTTAATGTTTCGTTACAGTGGTCAAGATGATATCTGCATTGGTAGCCCCATTGCCAACCGCAACCGCAGGGAAATAGAATCATTGATTGGCTTTTTTGTCAATACATTGGTACTACGTAACCAGATTAAAGGAAATCCCAGTTTCAATGAGTTTCTCTCTCAAGTGCGACAAGTTGCAACGTCCGCTTACACTCATCAAGATGTTCCTTTTGAGCAAGTGGTAGAAGCATTGCAACCAGAACGTTCTCTTAGTTACAATCCCCTATTCCAAGTGGTCTTTGTCTTAGAGAATTTCTTGTTGGATACATTAGAATTGCCTGATGTTACCCTGACTCCTCAATTTGTAGAACGTGGAACATCTCAGTTTGATTTGACCTTGGCAGTTTGGGATACAAAAGCGGGGCTGATAGGTTCGTGGGAATATAACAGCGACCTATTTGAGCCAGATACCATTGCGAGGATGACAAGTCATTTCCAGACTTTGTTAGCAGCAATTATTGCTAATCCCCATCAACCCATTGGTGAATTACCACTGCTGAGTCAGCAGGAGCAGCATCAGTTACTAATGGAATGGAATGATACTTATACGCCCTATCCTAAGAGCAAATGCATCCATCAGTTGTTTGAGGAACAGGTTGAAAAAACACCAAATGCAGTGGCCGTGGTCTATGAGGACGAGTCCCTCACATACCAACAGTTGAACCTCCGTGCGAATCAGTTGGCGCAATATTTGCGTTCAGCGAAGCTGTCGCGTAGCGATTCGCTTGGTGTGAAACCAGAAGTTTTGGTGGGAATTTGCATTGAGCGATCGCCCTTAATGGTAGTAGGATTGCTGGGCATTCTCAAGGCTGGTGGGGCTTATGTACCTCTTGATCCGGCATATCCTCAAGAGCGTTTGGCGTTCATGCTAGAAGATGCCAAGGTATCGGTGCTGTTGACCCAGGAAAGTTTGGTTACAACGCTGCCGCCACATCAAGCGCAGGTAGTTTGTCTTGATAGCGCAACCTTCAGCACGATCGCAGAGAATTTACCTCACACGGTGACAATTA
Organism: uncultured Nostoc sp.; assembly: GCA_964252435.1. Lineage (GTDB taxonomy): Bacteria > Cyanobacteriota > Cyanobacteriia > Cyanobacteriales > Nostocaceae > Nostoc. Next base: position 34,996 of record CAXUOL010000006.1, on the reverse strand, counting down.
ACAATCTAGCTTATGTGATTTACACCTCCGGCTCCACCGATAGACCCAAAGGAGTGCAAATTGAACATCGAGGATTGCTAAATCTTGTCTTTTGGCATCAACAAGCTTTTGCAGTATCGTCCCTTGACCGAGTAACACAAGTTGCTGGAGTAGCATTTGACGCTTGTGGTTGGGAAATCTGGCCTTATCTGACGGCGGGAGCTAGCATCCATTTTCCCAATGATGAAACCCGGCTTTACCCTGAGCAACTGCGAGACTGGTTGTTATCAAAGGCAATAACTATTAGCTTTCTACCGACACCAATGGCCGAGAAAATTCTGTCATTAAATTGGCCGGCGAATGCTGCTTTGCGAACTTTGCTCACAGGTGGAGATCAACTTCATCAGTATCCTTCAACTTCTCATCCCTTTCAGGTGGTGAATAATTACGGGCCAACAGAAAATACTGTAGTCACAACCTCCGGTGCTGTGCCTCTCAAACAACAAGCCTATTTACCACCTGCGATCGGGCGAGCGATCGCTAATACCCAAGTTTATATACTAGATTCCCTATTGCAGCCTGTACCCATTGGTGTCACTGGCGAATTGTACATCAGTGGTGAGAGCTTGGCACGGGGTTATCTCCACCATCCCGACCTGACCGCAGAACGCTTCATTCGTAACCCTTTTAAAAGAAGCAGGGGGCAGGGAGTAGAGGGCAAGGGGGAAACAGAAGACCAATCCACTAATTGCGATCGCTTGTATAAGACGGGCGATTTGGTTCGCTACCAAGCCGATGGCAATATAGAATTCTTGGGTCGCATTGATAACCAAGTGAAGATTCGCGGCTTCCGCATTGAACTTTCGGAAATTGAGGCTATTTTGACTCAACACCCCCAGGTGCGTGATGCTATTGCGATCGCCAGGGAAGATATACCCGGTGTGAAAAGTTTGGCAGCATATATCATCCCAAAATTGACACAACCTACCAGTAATGAGCTACGTCTATTTCTCAAGTCAAAACTCCCCAATTACATGGTACCTGCATCCTTCACATTTCTAGAAGCTCTGCCGATTACCCCCAACGGGAAAGTAGACCGTCGTGCATTACCAGTACCGGAATTCGAGTCCGATGAATCTACTGGCTTTGTCTCCCCCCACACTCATACTCAAGAAGTCTTGGCCAAGATTTGGCGGGATGCTTTAGTACTTAAACAAGTTGGTATCCACGACAACTTCTTTGAATTGGGTGGGGATTCCATCGTTAGTATGCAAATTATTGCCAAAGCTAATCAAGCTGGACTCAAACTTACTCCCAAACAATTATTTCAACACCAAACAATTGCTGAATTAGCTACTGTTGCTGGTATAATTAATTCGGTTCAATCAGAACAAGGTTTAGTTACAGGGGCTGTCCCTTTAACACCAATTCTGCACTGGTTCTTTGAGCAAAATCTACCTGAACCTCATCACTTTAACCAATCTTTCCTACTAGAAGTTCCTGCAAATTTGCAACCGGAATTACTAGAGCAGGCATTACAAAAGTTACTCTCCCATCACGATGCTTTACGGCTGCGGTTTGTGCAGCAAGATGGGCAATGGCAGCAGTACAACAGTGATGTAAGCGATGTATCGTTGGGCATTGCAGATTTGTCATATCTGCCCCCAACAGAACAGTTAAAGGCGATCGCAATCAGGGCAGACGAAGCACAAAGCACGCTCAACTTAACAGATGGACCGCTGATGCGGGTCGTTCTGTTTAACTTAGGCAATTCCCCTGGACGGTTACTCATAATCATCCATCACTTGGCTGTCGATGGGATTTCGTGGCGGATTTTGCTAGAAGACTTATCTGAGGCATACAAACAATTAGAAGTTGGCAAAAGTATCCAACTACCTGCAAAAACAACTTCCTTTAAGGATTGGGCAATTCGATTGCAGGATTATGCCCGCAGTCAAGAACTCCACTCACAGCTAGATTACTGGCTGGACTCAATGCGGTTCCCAATTGCCCCTTTACCGTTGGATTATGCTGCTGTTGCCCAAGATAACACTGTAGCTTCTAGTCAGATTGTATCTGTATACCTGAGCGTAGAACAGACTCGCGCTCTGTTACAGGATGTCCCTGGAGCCTACAACACTCAAATTAACGATGTACTGCTAACAGCATTAGTGCAGACTTTCATTCGTTGGACAGGTTTTTACTCCCTACTGATTGACTTAGAAGGTCATGGACGAGAGGACTTGTTTGAGGATGTGGACTTGTCCCGCACGGTAGGCTGGTTTACTAGTATATTCCCCGTTCTCTTACAACTTGAGGATTGCAACGATCCCGGAGAGGTTCTCAAATCGGTAAAAGAGCAACTGCGACAGATTCCTAACCGGGGCATTGGTTATGGCATCTGGCGCTATCTGAGTATAAATGAGAGCGATCGCGATCAATTACAAGCCCTCCCCCAAGCGGAAAGTGCGGTCTTGGGTTCTACCCAAGAGGAGCAACTTTCCAACAGAGCTGAGGTGAGCTTTAACTACTTCGGTCAATTCGATCAAACGCAGTTAGCAACCCTTGGCTGGAAATATGCCCAAGAGTCTAGCGGTTCTATTCACAGCCCCAAAGGACAGCGCTGCCATTTATTAACAGTGAATGGATTAGTTGTGGAAGGGAGGCTGAAATTAGAGTGGCAATATAGCGAGCATTTTCATTCCTGGGCCACTGTAGAAAATCTCGCTAATGAGTATATAGAAGCCTTAGAGACTATTATTACTCATTGTTTATCCCCAGAGGCAGGTGGCTATACTCCTTCTGATTTCCCGGAAGTTGAGTTTAGCCAAGAAGCTTTGGACGAACTGCTAGCAGAAATTAATTAAATAAAGTCGTCCACACCCAGAAACGAAGTTTCTGTTTTAACAAGGTTTTCTGCAAATAAACTAAATTCCTGGAGGTGATTTATAACAAAGCTACTAATGACTCGTTACCAAAAAATATCATGATGATTACTCAGGAAAAACTATGCTGGAATTTCAGATTGAATTTCAACCTCGCATCCCTACTTCCAAAAATTTAGTCATAGGTACTTTGGGGCCTGCTGCTACTAGTAGTGACTACGCTGCTAAACATATAACTAACCATCTGACTTCAGAACAAGTAACTGTATCAACTCAGTTATTTGATACTTTTACAGAAGTCAGAGAAGCTTTGCTGCAAGACAAGGTAGATATGGCTTTAGTTCCTCATGCTTACGACCGAGTTAATGAGTTTTACATGGAGCCAAATTTTGAGCTAGGCTTCGTTTTTATATTTCCTACTCCAGTCTATGGATTAGCTAAGAAAAAAAATAAAGAGGTAGCTTTCAAGGGTTCTAGAATTGTTACTCATCCGGCTCCTCTACCTTTGTTAACAAAACTCTTACCAGATGCTCAAGATCAAACACAAATACAAGTGGATTTGTCCCCTTCTACCAGTGATTCAGCGATGCAGGTAATGCAGGGTTTAGCCGATTTTGCGATTACTAATGAGAATGCTGTGAAAGCTTACGATTTAGAATTTGTTTCCACCTATGGAAACATTCGGATGAGTTGGTCGATTTTTCAGAAAAAATTAAATTAATAGCAAGTTATGTCTAAATATTTTCCCCAGCCAAAAATCATCAAAATTAATTACGATGTAGAGTTAGTTGTATTTCAGTGTGAGGACACAGTTGTGCAGTTAGTTTCTATTCCCCCAGGAGCTACTTTTGAATTACATCAACATCCCGAAAGTCAAATTGGAATGCAAATTGCGGGACGTTTGGAATTTAACCTCAACGGGACTAAAGAAATTCTGGAGCCATTTGAGCAAGTTTATGTAGCTGGTTCCAACGTTCTTCATGGTTCTATCAATTCTTTTTTAGAAACAGCATTAGCATTTGATGTAAAACGCATCACAAATTCTGAAGAAGCTGAGGAGAAAATTTTAAAAGCTACACCCACTAAAGACGAAATTACAGGTTTTGATCGCCAGTCTGTTGTTGGTTCTTGGTTTGAGATTTTAATTACTAAGATTCCTCCCAAAGGGATAATACCAATTCGCTCATCTCCTAGTGAAATAATGGGAATAATCCTGAATGGTAAATTAGCGATCACAATAGAAAAACAGCAACGACAGCTAGAATATGGTAGTGTTTATTATGCTCCGGCTGATGTTCCTTATGGAGGATATAATCTTTCTGATGAAACAGTATCTTTGATTGAAATTTTGATTAAACCTAGTTCTGATTTCTCAGTCAAAAATATTTTGTCAAAGACAGCAATCGCTACTTCTTAAAGGCATATCTATCATGGATTTAGGATTAACACAGAAAGTAGCTTTAGTGACAGGAGCAAGTGCTGGCATTGGTTATACTGTTGCCCAAAAATTAGCAGCAGAAGGTTGTAAGTTAATAATTTGTGGGAGAAATTCTGAGCGATTAGAACAAGCTTATCAAGGTTTGATTGGTTCTCAAGCAAAAGTTATCCCGATTTGTGCTGATGTGCAAAATCCAAGTGATTCTCAAAACTTAGTCCAAGAAGCTCTCAGCCAATTTGGAAAACTTGATATATTGGTTAATAATTCTGAGGGGGCTACATTTTCTAATGAAGCAGTAGAAAATCTATCTGATGAAGATTGGTTGTCTGTCTTTGAAGGCAAGTTAATGGGCTATATTCGCATGACGAATTTAGTGCTACCGATGATGAAAAATCAGCAATGGGGACGCATTATTAATATTGTTGGGACATCAGGAAAAGAACCTTCTAGCCGTCTTGTCAAATCGGGTGTGGCGAATGCTGCATTAATTAACTTTACTAAAACTGTTGCCACACAAGTTGCTAAATGGAATGTTTTAGTTACCTGTGTTAATCCTGGTCTGATTGATACTCCAAGGCATAGAGAATATTTAGAAGTATTTGCCCAAGAGGAAGGCCGGACTGTTGATTCAATTATCGAAGGAACGAATAAGATGATTCCTCTTGGTCGTCGCGGTGTTTCTAGTGAGGTTGCTAATTTGGTTGCTTTTCTAGCGTCAGAATGTGCTAGCTATATTACAGGTGTTACTATTCCTGTAGATGGCGGATTGTCAACGTCTGCTTTTTAAGGGATTTGGTAATAAAGTATTTGGGAAGTTTTAAATTTACATAAGTTTTTTTAAACGAACCGCAAAGGTGCAAAGAACGCGAAGTAAAGAAAAAAATAGAGATAAGTCACATAATTAATATCATCTTTTTTAAAGAAATAAAACAATGGTAATTGCACAAAAACAAAGTAAAAGTAAAGATATTGAATCTATTTATCCCCTTTCACCTACGCAGGAGGGGATACTCTTTCATACTCTCTATGAGCCAGAATCGACAATCTATTTTGAGCAGTTTCAATTAACTCTTCATGGCAATTTAGATCCAGGTATATTTGAGCGGGCTTGGCAACTTTTGGTAGAGCGACATTCGGCTTTGCGGACTCTTTTTGTTTGGAAGAACCGTAAACAATCAGTTCAGGTGGTGCGTAAAGAAGTGAATTTGCCTTGGTCTAATTTAGACTGGCGGATGTTTTCTAAACAAGAACAAGAAATACGTCTCAATTCTTTTTTAGATTCAGATAGAAAACAAGGTTTTGAACTTGACAAAGCTCCATTAATGCGCTTTGCTTTAATTCGAGTAGCCGATGAAACTTATGAGTTTGTCTGGAGTTTTCATCACTTGTTGCTTGATGGCTGGAGTTGGCCGATTATCTTCAAAGAATTGTTTGCTTTATATGAGTCAATTCAGAATGGTCAACAGTTATATTTAGCTCCCAGTCGCCCTTACCGGGATTACATTAATTGGTTGCAACAGCAAGATTTGGCTGAGGCAAAGGCGTTCTGGCAACAAAATCTTGAGGGTTTTACTGCACCTACGCCTTTGATAGTTGAACGAGCAATCGGGCAGAGTTCTCACCAACAGCAAAATATTGAGGTGCGATCGCAACATCTATCAGCCGAGAGGACAACTACCTTAAAATCTTTTGCCCAACAACATCATCTGACGCTTGCCACCTTGGTACAAGCAGCTTGGGGGCTGTTACTAAGTCGCTACAGTGGCGAGTCTGACGTGGTTTTTGGCACTACTGTATCTGGTCGCCCTGCTAGTTTATCAGGTGTAGAGTCGATGGTGGGGTTGTTTATTAATAGTTTACCCGCACGGTTGAAAATCCCTGAGAAAACCGATTTATTAACCTGGCTGGGGTTGTTGCAACAAGAATATATAGAGCGGGAGCAGTATTCATACACCCCACTGGTAGATATTCAGGGTGTGAGTGAAATTCCTCGAACTCAACAGTTGTTTGAAAGCATTGTTGTATTCGAAAACTATCCGGTAAATGCAACGTTGCAGCAACTCCCTGGAAACTTGAGCATTGGAGAGCTACAAGACAGGGGACAAACCAATTATCCTCTCACACTGCTGGCAATTCCTGGCGATGAAATGACCGTAAAAATTTACTACGATCGCGATCGCTTTGATGCAGACATTATCGATCGCATGGCTGGGCATTTCCTCACTCTGTTGGAGGGAATTACCATCAATCTTCATCGCACCCCAGGCGAGTTACCGCTACTAACTCCAGCAGAGCAAGATTTACTTTTAGTCGAGTGGAATGCTACCTCACCAGCGCATCCCATCAATCGTTGCATCCATCAGTTATTTGAGGAGCAAGTTAAAAAAACACCCCAAGCTTTGGCGGTGGTATATGAAAAGCAACAATTGACATATCAAGAGTTAAATCAGCAAGCCAATAAAATCGCCCACTACTTGCAACGCTTAGGTGTGAAACCAGATGTACCAGTGGGTATTTGTGTGGAGCGATCGCTAGCAGCTGCAATCGCCATTTTAGGAACTCTCAAGGCTGGGGGAGTTTGCGTTCCCCTCGCTCCTACCTATCCGTCAGAGCGTTTAGCCTTCATGCTCAACGATTCTCAAGCACCAGTCGTCTTAACTCAAACACGTTGGAAATCATTGCTTGATGGCAACTTTGCTCATCGTCTGATTGTGTTAGATGAAGATGGGGAGGAAATCGCCAAAGAATCTGAGAGCAATCTGCAAGTTGAAGTAGCAGCTGATAATTTAGCTTATATAATATATACCTCTGGCTCTACCGGCACTCCTAAAGGCACTCTTGTTCCCCAGCGATCGCTCACCAATTTAATAGAACACCATCAGGCAAAAATGGCCACAGGTATTGGTGTGCTTCAGTTTGCTTCCCTCAGTTTTGATGTCAGCTATCACGAAATATCTGTGGCGTGGGGCTTCGGAGGTACGCTGTATATGATTTCTGAATGCGATCGCAAAGATTTAGATAAATTAATCCACTTACTTAGCTTAAACCCAATTGGCAAAGTTTTTCTGCCAGTTAGCCTTTGGCAGCAATTAGCAGAAATATACGGAGAGCAAGAACATTTATTTCAGAATATTCGGGAAGCGATCGCTTGTGGCGAACAACTCCAAATTACTCAGCCGATGATTAAGCTGTTTAAGCGTCTGGAAAATTGTACACTCTACAATTTCTATGGACCTACGGAAGCAGACTTAGTGACAGCTTATACTTTTAGCCAAAAGCCGGATGAATGGCCGATTTATCCACCCATTGGTAAAGCTGCTGTCAATGTGCAAGTTTATCTGTTAGACAGCAATCTTCAACCCGTGCCAATTGGCGTTCCTGGGGAACTCTACGTTAGTGGTGATGGTTTGGCTCATGGCTATCTCAACCGTGCAGATTTGACCAATCAAAAATTTCTCCCCAATCTTTTTAGTAACGATTCCAACTCGCGCCTCTATAAAACGGGGGACTTAGCCCAATATCTACCAGATGGGAATATCGAGTTTTTGGGACGGATAGATGATTTAGTAAAAATTCGGGGTTTTCGCGTTGAACTGGGAGAAGTTGAAGCCGTTCTGAGCAAACATCCTCAAATTAACCAAGCTGTAGCTAAAGTGCATGGGGAAAGTGCCAGGGAAAAATATTTAGTCGCTTACTTTGTCCCCATTGCAGGAGAGACAATCACAGTCGAACAACTGCGGACTTTTTTGACTGAGCAATTGCCAGATTATATGATTCCATCAGCTTTTGTCGAAATGGAATCGTTCCCGCTCACACCCAATGGTAAGGTAAACCGTCGCGCTCTCCCAGAACCAACAACCAGCCGACCAGAATTAGGTCAAACTTTTGTTGAGCCGCGTACTCCCACCGAAGAAATCTTGGCTGGGATTTGGAGAGATGTTTTAGGGTTAGAACAAGTTGGCATTTACGATAACTTCTTTGATTTGGGGGGACATTCTTTATTGGCAACTCAGGTTATTGCTTTAACGCGCAAAGCATTTGGGATAGAACTACCACTATTGAGTTTATTTGAATCTCCCGCGATCGCACCTTTAGCCCAAAAAATCGCCACAGCTAAAGCGCCAGATCGGCAGGAATTATCTCTAAAACGGTTGCCTTCCCAAGATGAGCCAATACCAATTTCTTTAACACAGCTAGAGTTGTGGTTTTTTGACCAATTTTATCCAGGGAATTCCATCTATAACCTGCCTTTGGTCTATCGCATCACAGGTGCGCTCAATGAGACAGCATTATCAGAGAGTTTAAGAGAAATTGTCCGGCGACACGAGACACTGCGATCGACTTTTCAGGTTAAAAATGGACAAGTCGTTTATGCTGTTGTTAACGATCCTGTCTTTGACTTTTCAGTAATCGATCTCCAGCACCTCTCCAAAACTGAGCGCGAAGCTCAAGCCACACAACAGGCTGAACAGGAAATTAAGCATCCTTTCGATTTGGCACGAGGCCCTTTATTACGCAGCAAGCTTTGGCGTTTGGATGAACAAGAGTATCTATTCGTTGCCGTCACCCACCATATTGTTGCTGACGGTTGGTCTTTTAGTGTCCTAACCCAAGAACTAGCAAAAGTTTACGAAGCCTTCTGTGAGGGTAAGCCGTCACCTCTGACTGAGTTACCGATCACATATACCGACTTTGCTCAATGGCAAAGGCAGTGGTTACAAGGAGAAGTCTTAGAATCTCAACTTCAGTTTTGGAAAAAGCATTTAGGCACTAGTCCGCCAATATTGAAGCTACCATGCGTTAGCGAAGCTGGCCGTAGGCATCGCCCACGTCCACCAGCGCGAACCTTTAAAAGTGCAGGCCAATCGGTAATTCTTTCCCAAAAATTAACCGATGCGCTCAAGGTACTGAGTCAACAGGAAGGCGTAACCCTATTTATGACCTTGTTGGCAGCATTCCAGACATTACTCTTCTCTTATACAAGACAAGAAGAGATCATTGTCAGCAGCGCCCTTGCCAATCGCACCAGAGTGGAAACTGAGAAATTGATTGGTTTCTTTGTCAATTTACTGCCATTTTGTACCAACTTAGGAGGAAACCCCAGCTTTCGGGAACTACTTGGCCGAGTGCGTGAGGTAGCTTTGGGTGTATACACTCATCAAGAAATGCCCCTGATTAAGCTAATAGAAGAACTCCAGCCAATCAGAGATCCCAGTTACACATTAATAAATCAAGTAATGTTTGTCTTTCAAAATACTCCAGAGGATAATTTACAATTTGCAAATCTCACTTTAAAGGAGCAGTTTATTGCTAGAGATACAAAAGATACCGCAGAGTTTGATTTAGAGTTAACGCTCGAAGAAACATCAACAGGCATTGAAGGTTTGCTCATATACAGAACCGATTTATTTGAACCTGCCACTATTACCAAAATGGTCGATAATTTACAGACTTTACTGGAAAAAATAACAACCAATTACAACCAACGTCTGGCTGAACTTATCTTAATATCTGAACCTCCAACTTTGCCCACTCAAACTGTTGTCTCACCGATACCCAGAGACTTTATTACACCTCAAAATTCTATCGAAGAAGTTGTGTTGGCTATCTGGAAAGAAATTTTAGGGCTAGAGCAGATTAGCACTCAAGACAACTTTTTTGAACTGGGAGGGCATTCTGCTCAAACTCTTGAAGTTATATGCAAACTACAGTCAGCTTTCCCAGTAGAACTGCCGTTGATTTACCTGTTTGAGAAACCTACTGTAGTTCAGTTAGCAGAAGCCATCCAATATCAATTAAACAGTTAATAGGTTGATATCTAGTTTTGCAATTGTTATTGTCAACGTAGAGGTGAACAATATGGAACTTACAAAAAACAATCAAATAATTGAGAATACCAGACCTAGTATTAGTGAAGTTACTCAAATATCTAACGAAGAACTTCGTATATTGCATGAGATTCCTACATTTAGACCGATTGTTCAAACATTCGTTGTCATTAGTACATATTTAATACTCTCAGCTATTGGGTTCTGGTTGAATAACTGGGCAGTATGGTTATTAGTCTGGTTTGTTCAAGGATTTTTATTTGTCTGTTTTTTTGCGGCAATACATTATTGCTCTCACTATAGTTTGTATAAGTCAAAAAATACTAACCGATTCATGGGGACTTTCTTATCATTAGTATTATTGATGAATTTTTCCTTTCACAAATATATTCATATTGGACATCATCGAGAAGCAAAAATCAAAGGCAAAATCGTAGGAGATACATCAGCATGGCAAACCTTTCCTAATATTAAGACCTATCTTCTGGTCTTGACATATTTTTATCCTCTCGCGGCATGGAAAAATTGGTGGATAGTGACCAAAGATTTATATTTAGATTCTTTGAAAACACATACTGAAGAGGAATCAGCCTTATCAGCTAACTTTTATTTGAGCTATTTTAAAACACCAGAACAACGCCAATTTGTCTTACAAAATAATTGGCTACTGTTGGGTTGGGTTGTATTCATGGGAGGATTGACCGTAGCTTTTCCTTGGATTTTGTTATTTAGTTACTGGATACCATTAATATCTTTTGCTTCTCCCTTTGGTTTTATTTTCAGTATTACAGATCACTATGGCTGTGAGTCTGACCTTAATCACAACCTATGGAATGATACACGAACAATGATTTCTAACCCCATCATTAGGTTTTATTACTGGAATAATAATTACCATGTAGAGCATCATCTCTACCCAAGTATGCCACCGTGTAACTACTCCAAAATACATGAGTTAATTCAACATCACCTTCAGCATATTGAAAAATCATACTTGATGTTTCATCTAAAAATAATGCGGGGCTTAATTTCGGCAAAAAGTTATTAACGAATTGCTCCAATGAAAACACATTTATGATGCAATACCGTAGATTTGGGCGTACAGAATTACCAATGCCAGTATTTTCCTGTGGCGGAATGCGCTACATCTATACTGAATCTGAAGAACTTACTCAAGATAAAATTCCCGATGAAAATCAACGGAATCTAGAAGCCACTATTCGCCGTTCTTTAGAAGTTGGCATCAATCATATTGAAACTGCCCGAATGTATGGAACTTCTGAGATGCAATTAGGAGCGATTTTACCTAAGTTGCCTAGAGAAAAAATTATTGTCCAGACTAAGGTTGCTCCTACATCTAACCCTGAGGACTTCCGCCGTTTGTTTGAGAAATCTTTGGCTTTATTAAAGTTAGATTCCATTGATTTATTAACACTGCATGGCATTAATTATGACCAACAATTTGAAGATAGCATTCGTCCTAATGGTTGTCTTGATGTAGCGCGACAATTGCAATCTCAGGGTAAGGTAAAGTTTATTGGTTTTTCTACCCATGCTCCAACGGACTTGATTATCAAAACTATAGAAACCAATCAATTTGATTATGTCAATCTCCACTGGTACTACATTAATCAATTCAATTGGCCCGCCATTGAAGCAGCCACACGTCACGACATGGGGGTGTTTATCATTAGCCCATCAGATAAAGGTGGTATGCTCTATAAACCTCCACAAAAATTATTGGACTTGTGCGATCCTCTTAGTCCGATGATGTTTAACGATCTCTTTTGTTTGAGCCATCCGCAAGTACATACTCTCAGCTTGGGCGCATCTAAACCATCAGATTTTGATGAACACTTGAAGGTTATAGAACTTTTAGATCGAGCAGATGAAATTTTACCACCAATTTTAAACCGTTTAGAAAAAGCAGCGATCGCCACATTAGGACAAGACTGGTATCGCACTTGGCACATTGGTTTACCCGCTTATAAAGAAACCCCTGGTGGGATTAATATTCCAGTTATTTTATGGTTGCGAAATTTAGCGATCGCTTTTGATATGTTTGAATATGCCACAAGGCGTTACAACCACTTAAATACTGCCGATCCTTGGTTCCCTGGCTTGACAGCAGAAAAAGTTAGACAATTTGATCTTAGTGATTGTCTGCGTCATAGTCCCCATGCTGACAAAATACCAGCTTTATTAGAAGATGCCCATAGGTTGTTATCTCAACCTAGTCAATAATAAATTACGGAGTGGTTTCACGATGTTGGATTATAAGTTATTAAAAAATAATAAAAAATATACTTTAATTCGCCATCGTTGGTTAGTAATTTTACTGGCTTTTGTAACAGCGATCGCCATAATTATCTATCATCAAATTATCTTAAAAATCCAAGCAACACCAACATCTGAAATTATTGTCCCTTTCCCAACTGAACCCACAACTTTCAATCCAGCTTTAATCGTAGAATCGGCTTATATTTTAAACTATACTTATGAAGGGCTAGTTAAAGAAAATGCTCGTGGAGAAATTGAACCTAATCTAGCCAAATCCTGGCAAACTTCTCAAGACAATAAAAAAGTAATTTACACCCTCAGAAAAGGGCTAAAATGGTCAGATGGAAAACCAATAACGGCTGAAGATGTCGTTTTTACCTACAATGAAATTTACCGTAATCCAGACATTCCTACTTACGCTAAAGACTTCTTCATAATTGGTAAAAATCGTACCTTCCCTACTGTACGAAAGCTTGATAATTTGCGAGTTGAATTTACATTACCTGAACCATTTGCTCCATTTATTCGGGCTACAAAATTAGAAATTTTACCAGCCCATATTTTTCGGGAAAGCGTCAAAACAAAAGAGCAGGAAGGCATACCTAAATTTATGTCTACTTGGGGAACTGATACTCCCCCAAAAAATATTATTGTCAACGGCCCTTATACAATAGAATCTTATACTCCGAGCCAGCGAATAATTTTCCGCAAAAATCCTTATTACTGGCGTAAAGATATTCAAGGCAACTCACAACCTTATATCGAGCGCGTGATTGGACAAATTATTCCTAATCAAGATACTTCTTTAATCCAATTTCGTTCTGGAGGATTAGATTACATTAATGTCAATACTGATTATTTTTCATTATTAAAACATGAAGAAAATAAAGGAAAGTTTACTATCTATAATGGCGGTCTTTTTGTCGGATCAACTGCTATTACTTTTAATCTCAATAAAGGCAGTAGGAATGGTCAACCACTGGTCGATCCCATAAAGTCTCGTTGGTTCAATACAGTAGAATTTAGGCAAGCAGTTGCCTATGGAATTGATCGCCAACAAATACTCAACAATATCTATAAAGGATTGGGTAAACTGCAAAATTCACCCATTGCTGTACAGAGCAAGTATTATTCTCCTGTCCAAACTATCTATGAATACAATCTTCAAAAAGCGAGAAAATTACTTCTAAAAGCAGGCTTTAAATACAACAATCAAGGTCAGTTATTAGACGTACAAGGAAATATTGTACGCTTTAGCCTAATGACGAATAGTACCAATAACGCATTGCAGGCGATGGGAGTACACATAAAACAAAATTTGAGTAACCTTGGTATAGCTGTTGATTTTAATCCCGTTGCTGCTAGCATTTTCATCAATAAACTGACTCAAACTTTCGATTGGGAGTGTCAATTACTTGAAGTTGCTGTCGGTCAAGAACCAAATGATTGGGCTAATGTTTGGTTGCCTGAAGCTGGTTGGCACTTTTTTAATCAAGAATCCCAAGCAGGACAAAAGCCGATAATAGGGCGACAGGTTGCAGATTGGGAACGAAAAATTGGTAATTTATACATTCAGGCAGCCTCCGAAGTGGATGAAGCAAAGCGTAAAGCTATGTATGTAGAAACTCAACAAATTACTCAGGAGTATCTGCCATTTATTTATCTAGTTAACCCTTTCTCAATGGTGGCAGTACGAAATCGTATCCAAGGTATTGAACACTCTGCCCTAATAGGAACATTTTGGAACTCTTACGACTTGAAACTGACTGATATTAACTAAAGAGGATATCGTTTGTATGCAAATTCCTATCATTGATTTCAATCCTTTTCTTATAGGTGACTCAACCGCAAAAGAAGCTGTCGCTGCACAAATTTCTCTTGCTATTCATGAGGTCGGATGTTTCTACCTCAAAAATTATAGTATTTCTCAAAGTCTAATCGCTCAACTTTTTTCACAAACAGAGTCTTTTTTTGCACTCCCTGAGCATGAAAAAGAACAAGTATCTTTCTTTCCAGACCGAAATCTTCGCGGATATCATAATTTTAAAAAGAGTGAAGATAAACATAACGCCAATGAGCTAATGACTGAAGGATTTCATTTTGGGAAAGAAATTACTCCCGATGAAATTGGTGCGATTGAAGATCCTTTTTTTGAACCGAATAAATGGCCTAAAAATCCGACTCAGTTTCGTGAAGTGATGATGGAATTTTTCACGGGTTGCCACGAAAGCGCCCTAAAAGTATTCCAAGCTTTGGCTATTTCCCTGAGGATTCCAGAAGATTACTTTACAAATTTATATTCAGAGCAGAATCACGGCATAGTTTTACATCACTACCCATCTATATCTCAGCCTCCAGAACTAGGAAAAGTTTATCTGGCAGAACATACCGACATCGGAACGCTGACATTTTTATTTCAAGATTCAGAAGGGTTAGAAGTATATACAAATGCTGGGAAATGGGTTGTAGCGCCCTTCATTCCTGATGCAATTATAGTATTGGTTGCAGATTTAATGCAGCGATGGACGAACGATAAATTTTGCGCCACACGACATCGAGTTATAGTTCCAACTCAATCTCACAGTGCTAAACACAGGTACTCATGCGCCTTTTTTACAAGCCCTAATTACGATGCCCAAATTAAGTCCATTAAGACTTGCTTAGATATAGATGAAGTGTCTAAGTATCCACCAATTCTTGCTCAAGAATATTTCAAGCAGCCAAAAGGATAGCTACTAATTTAAATTCAATAAATGGACAAACTACAATTGCTAGCAAAATCAAATCCTCCAACTTGGTTAAAAATTCTGGTAATAAGCCTGATTGGGTTAGGTATTTTCTTTCGCTTTACCCATTTAGGACAAAAAGTGTATTGGTACGATGAAATTGCTACATCGCTAGCAATATCTGGTCATACGCTAACTGAGGTTAAACAAGAGGTTTTTAGCAATTGGGGCAATAATCAAGGCGTAATTCCTGTTATCACTTTAGACAAATATCAACACATTAATCCAGACCGATCTGTGGCTGATACAGTTCGCTACTTAATAAGTTCAGACCCGCAACATCCACCTTTGTATTATGTAATGGTGAGATTGTGGGCGCAAGTCTTTGGGGATTTTCCGGCGGGAGTCAGGAGTTTATCAGCAGTAATCAGTCTGTTGATATTTCCTAGTGTGTATTGGTTGTGTTTAGAGTTATTTGAATCACCACTAGTAGGGTGGGTGGGAATGGCTGTGATGGGGATTTCTCCCTTGCAGGTTTTCTTTGCCCAAGATGCACGAGAATACGGTCTGTGGATGGTGATGATCCTAGTATCAAGTGCTGCTTTGTTGCGAGCCATTCGCCGAGAAAGTTTCTTTACCTGGGTTGTGTATGCTCTCACCCTATCCTTGGGATTTTACACGCATTTATTAACAGCAATGGTTGCGATCGCTCATGGTATTTATGTAGTTATTAGGCAAGAGTTTCGCTTTCACAAAACCCTGCGTAATTATTTACTGAGTTCAATAGCAGCTTGTTTAATGTTTTTACCCTGGCTGATAGTAATTATTACCCAGGTTCACACAGCCACAAATCTCTTGTCATGGATCGCATTTAAAACAGATAGCCCTTTCGACCTGATTGGGATTTGGCTTAGTCGAATTAGCCGTATATTTTTTGACTTTAATTTGGCTTCTGATGATGCTTGGGTTAATAACTTAACTTCGGAAAGTCCTTTATTATATAGTATTTCTACGATAATATTTAGCTTGTTTTTAATTATTTATATTGTTATCTTTTTGACCAAGTATTTATCAACTAACACTAGTTTATTTATTGCTTTATTAGGCGGATTTCCAGGGTTAACATTGCTTTTCTATGATCTAGCTTTTGGGGGAATTCGCTCTATTCATTTTCGTTATCAGATACCGTTATACCTCAGCATTCAAATTGCTGTAGTCTATATTTTAGCTTTCCATATTTTCCTAGCTAAGAGTTGGCAGAAAAACTTTTGGCAACTTATTCTGGTGGGATTACTCGTCTCTGGGCTAGTTTCTGATGTCAGATTTTTTCAGGCTGAAACTTGGTGGTCACAAATAGGTGGCAAGAATTTACTAGCAATGAGTAAACGTATTAATCAATCTAATAATAATGTTTTATTAGTAAGTAATAAAAATGATTATAACTTGGGGGTCATCCTCGCATTAAGTCATAGTTTAGAACCAAAAATTTCCTTACTTCCCATACAAAACAACCAATTACCAATAATGCCTCAATATTATAAATCTATCTTCTTTGTTGACGACCTAGAAAATAGTTTAGCTCATCAACTTCAGCAAGATAAAACTAATTTTCTGAAATTAGTCTACCCACTTGAAGGATTTTGGCAACTCGACAAAAATCAGAAAACATAAAAAACATTAAAAAAGTATAAGTTAAATGAAGCAATATCTTGACTATTTAAATATTAGTTATCTGAAAGGTAAAGTCCACTTTTATCTCCATTCGGCACTTTTTGGCCGATTTATCCGCTTTGCTGTAGTCGGTTTTAGTGGGGTATTTGTAGACTTGGGAGCATTCTATTGCTTTCATAGCTCGTTATGTTTGGCATTAACTCCGAGTGCAATGCTTTCTACAGAAATAGCAATTATTAATAATTTTCTTTGGAATGATTTATGGACATTTGGTGATGTGTCTTTTGAGCAAAAAAATAGTCAAAAGCTGCAACGTTTTGTCAAGTTTAATCTCATTTGTTTAATTGGGCTGGTTTTCAATAGCCTAATTGTAAATTTCCTATTTTATGAATTTCAAGTGAATGAATACATAGCTAAATTGGTAGCGATCGCTTGTGTGACACTTTGCAATTTCTGGCTTAACCTGAAGATGAACTGGCAATTAACAAAGACAGAAGTAGATGTAGTTGTAGATATCTAAGGAAAAATCATGTTAAGACCACTAGTTATGTTTGGTTATAGTTTAATTTTTATAATTACTATATTTTTTTCTTCTGGATGCTTGAATCTAATTTTACCCTATTACAAGACTATCCAAAACCTTGGTGAAATCAGTGTTAAATGGCAATATTTGACTGAACACAAAGATGATTATGACGCTATTTTTCTAGGGCCAAGTACTACCTACTTTGGGGTGATCCCGAAATTGTTTGATAAATACATGACAACAGAGGGTAAAAGTGTAAAATCTTTCAACTTTGGTATTGCAGGTGCAAATGTATCAGAACTAGATTTTTATTTACAAAAAATTCTGGCTTTAAAACCAGCAAATTTAAAGTGGATATTTCTCGACTGTTCAGTTGACCTATTTACCAACATTGGCTCTACTTCCGCTCAAGAGATATACTGGCATACTCCTCGTAAAACTATAGAAAATTTTCAATTAATTCTGGAATCATCAATCGATAGTTGGCAAGTAAAAGCTCCATATATTTACGCCAATTTTCAAAGCTTTATCTACCGATGGCTAGGAATTGGTCAGCTTTCCACTTTTTGGCAGGAAAGAATATTAAATTTAGATTTATCAAATGCAGATCCATTAGCAAAAGTATCTGAAGATAGACTTCTACAAGAATCTGGATATTACGCTATAGATTGGCAAAAAAAAGCTGAAAAATGGAAGACTATATTCCGAACAAATGGTTTGGATACTTATCAAAAAAATCTCAAAAATGAACAAATAAAATTAGCAACTTTAAATTCAGAAAGCGCATTTAACAATACATCCATAATATATGGAGAGAAAATGTTGAAAAATATTGCTTTCCGAATTGAACAACAGCAAATTAACAACAAGAAAATTGAAGCTGTCTTTTTTATTCCGCCACTCCTAGAAACTGATTCCAACCCATCTGCTCTTTACAAAGCATATCAATCAGGATATATCGATACCCTGTTTGCTTTTAATAATCCCAATAAGTTTAGTAATTTATATGAGGTGGATCGCAGAATTGATAGTGCCCATCTCAATTACCAAGGCGCTCAAGAATTCACACTTTTATTAGCATCAAAATTTGCTCAATACTTAAATAATTTATGATATTTACAGAATTTCGGTTTCTATTTTTCTTCCTAGTCGTTTTCTGTATCTATTGGGCTTTGCAGAAACACAATCATCGTAAATTCTGGCTACTAATCTGTAGTTATATCTTCTATAGTGCTTGGGATTGGCGCTTTCTTTTTTTGCTCTTGCTATCGACAGTTATTGATTACTTTGTCGGTTTAATGCTATCTAGACCGCAGGGTAGTGATTTGCCAGAGCAAGAAATTCCTAGAATTGAGGTAGTACAAAAAGCAGAAACTACAAGCTTTTGGCATTGGGATGCCTTGCTGAATCATCCACAAAATCAGCAGCAGCGCCAAGCATGGTTGATACTTAGTTTAGTAGCGAATTTAGGAATATTAGGGTTTTTTAAATACTATAATTTTTTTGCTGATTCTGCTGCCAACTTATTAGCTTTTTTGGGTTTACCTCTAAGCCTGACAACCCTTAATATTATTTTGCCAGCAGGCATTAGTTTTTACACATTTCAAACTCTGAGTTATTCCCTGGATATCTATCTAGGTAAACTCAAACCTGTGAGAATTTTTTGGGATTTTTCTCTATTTGTAACTTTTTTACCGCAACTGGTTGCAGGGCCTATTGTCCGGGCATCTACTTTTTTACCACAACTGCTAACCCCAAAAAATTTAGGCGAGGTTGATTTTAGGGGATGTTTAATACTTTTTTTTGTGGGGTATTTTAAGAAAGCGTGCGTTTCAGATAATCTTTCGCCTTTAGTAGAACAGTATTTCAGTAATCCAGAAAATTATACTTTCTTGAGTTGTTGGATTGCTGTTATTGCTTTTGTCATACAAGTATACTGCGACTTTTCTGGTTATTCAGATATGGCGATCGCTTCAGCAGGTTTACTTGGATACAAACTACCTCTAAACTTTAATTTTCCCTACTTTGCCAGTAATATAACTGATTTGTGGCAACGTTGGCATATTACTCTCTACAGTTGGTTACGAGATTATATCTATGTTCCTTTAATGAGAAGGCGACCAAAAACCGAACGTACAAAACTGTTTAAATACAGAAATCTTCTCATTTTGATGCTTTTATCAGGACTCTGGCACGGCGCTGCTTGGCATTTTGTAATTTGGGGTGGATTAAATGGCATCGCCTTAGTTATTCAAAAACAATGGTCAGATTGGGTTTCTTCTTATAAGGCATTGCTACCTTTAAGAAAGATGCTCGGTATGCCCATTACATTTTACTGGTTTTGTGCCTTTGCCATTTTCTTTAGAAGTAATGATCTTAGCAGTGCGCTCCAAATAGAGAAATCTTTTTTGTTCTTGAAGTCTCTTGGTTCTGAAAATCTCAATCTCCAAATTGTATGGATTTTTATACCTTTAATTATGCTCCACTGGGCAGCTTATAAGGGTTGGTTTGCTGATTGGTGGCGTAAAATTCCTAGTTGGAGTTTTGCTGTTTTCTTTGGGGTGTTGGTTTCAGCAATATTTCAACTGACAGCCATCAATCCTCAACCTTTTGTTTATTTTCAGTTTTAGTAGTGTTTGATTATTCTTTTAACGAACCACAGAGGCACAGAGAACACAGAGGAAGAGGAAAGAGAGTAGTTTATTAATTACAAATTATGACCAAGCTGGAAATAATTAAAAATAAGAATATTGAATCTATTTACCCTCTTTCTCCTATGCAACAGGGTATGCTTTTCCATACTCTGTATGAGCCGGAATCTGGGGTGTATCTTGAGCAGTTCTGTTTAACGCTCTCTGGAAATATTGATATTGCGGTGCTTCAGCAAGCCTGTTTGCGAGTAGTGAAGCGTCACCCAGTTCTGCGTACTCTTGTGGTTTGGGAAAAGCAGGAAAAGCCTATCCAAGTAGTATGTAAGGATGTGGAGTTGCCTTGGCATAATTATGATTGGCGTTCGTTATCTTTAGAAGAACAACAAGAGCAGTTAGAAGTTTTTTTAGAAGCAGATCGAGTCCAAGGTTTTGTTCTTGACAAAGCTCCACTTATGCGATTTAGCTTAATTCAAATAGCTGATGATATTTACGAATTTGTCTGGAGTTTTCATCACCTGCTAATTGATGGCTGGAGTTGGCCAATTCTCTGCAAAGAAGTTTTTGCATTTTATAATGCCTTACTTAAAGGCAAATATTTATATTTAAATACTCCCCGCCCTTATCGAGATTACATAAACTGGTTACAGCAACAAGATTTAAGAGCAGCAGAAGCTTTTTGGCGACAACAACTTCAAGGCTTTACTAATCCTACGCGTTTACAACTAAATCGGGATGAGGCGCAGATTTTACCACAGCCAGAAACTTACCACGAGCAGCAGTGCTGTTTATCGGCAACTATAACTGCTGCTTTACAGTCCCAGGCACAGCAGTATCATTTGACACTTTCAACTTTTGTGCAAGCAGCTTGGGCGCTTTTACTTAGTCGCTATACTGATGAGTCCGAGGTGTTATTTGGAGCAACTGTGTCTGGTCGTCCTCCCACTCTATCGGGGGTGGAATCGATGGTAGGACTATTCATTAATACTCTACCAGTTAGAGTGAAAATCCCAACAGCAACGCCTTTATGGCAATGGTTGAGGCAATTGCAGACTCAACAGGTAGAGCGATCGCAGTATTCTTGGTGTCCGTTAGTAGAAATTCCGGCTATTAGTGAAATTCCTCAAGAATTACCACTGTTTGAAAGCATTGTAGTGTTTGAGAACTACCCACACGATACGTCTTTATCAAATCCAGGTGGCAGCATCCAGATTACTAAACGGCGAGTCATTGAACAAACCAATTATCCGCTCACAATCATCGCTGTACCAGGACAAGAATTATCCCTACGCATTCTTTATAATGGTAGCCGCTTTGATGGGGAAACGATTAAGCGGATGATGGGACATCTTGTGACTTTGTTAGAGGGTATGGTTACTAACATCGAGCAGACAGTAGCAGAGATACCCATGCTAACTGCCACTGAGCAACGCCAAATCTTAGTATGGAATGATACCCAAAAAGATTATCCTCACAAATGTATCGCTCAGTTGTTTGAAGAACAGGTGGAACGGACACCGGATGCAGTAGCAGTCTCATTCCAATCCCAAGAACTGACTTACCAGCAGTTAAATTGTCAGGCTAACAAGTTAGCGCATCATCTCCAAAAACTTGGGGTAAAACCAGAAGTGCGGGTAGGAATTTGCGTTGAGCGTTCTTTATCGATGGTAATAGGATTGTTGGCAATCCTCAAAGCTGGTGGTGCTTATGTACCTTTAGATCCGCGATCGCCCCAAGAACGCTTAAATTATATGTTGAGTGATTCTCAAGCGTCGGTATTGCTGACAGATTCATCAATTACTTTATCTGGGCAACCATTAACAGTAGTTTGCTTAGATACATCGAATTTCTGCCAAAATAGCCAGGAAAATCCTGCTAGTGGAGTTATACCAGAGAACTTGGCTTATATCATATATACTTCTGGCTCAACTGGCAAACCCAAAGGTGTAGCCATGAGTCACCGTTCTCTGGTGAACCTTTTATATTGGCAAATGGACGAAAGTGCTTTAAGTTGTGCCAAAACTTTGCAATTTGCTTCTATCAGTTTCGATGTCTCTTTTCAAGAAATCTTCTCTACCTGGTGTTGCGGCGGAACCTTACTTTCAATCACCGAAAAACTACAGAAAGATGGGTTCGCATTATTACAGTTAATTGCCCAAGAAAAGGTAGAAAGACTATTTTTGCCCTTTGTCGCCCTTCAGCAATTAGCCCATGCTGCCTCTATTACTCAATCCTATCCTGCATCTTTGCGTCAGATTATGACAGCAGGAGAACAGTTACATATTACCCCTGTTTTAGTCAACTTTTTTAAGGAGCTTTCTGGTTGTACGCTACAAAATCAGTATGGCCCAACGGAGAGCCATGTAGTAACAAGTTTTACATTACAAGATGCTGGCAGCAGTTGGTCGCCGCTTCCGCCTATTGGTCGGGCGATCGCAAATACGCAAATCTACATCCTTGACCGCCATCTGCAACCATTACCAATTGGAATTCCTGGAGAACTGTATATCGGTGGTGTTGCGATCGCTAGAAGTTATATTAATTCCCCGGAATTGACTGCTGAGAAATTCATTGCGAAAGACGGGAGTCGTTTGTATAAGACAGGCGATCGCGCTCGATATTTACCTGATGGCAACATCGAATTTCTCGGTCGAATTGACAATCAAGTGAAGGTGCGGGGTTTTCGCATTGAACTGGGAGAAATTGAAACCGTACTCGCCGCACACCCCCAGGTAAAAGAAGCAGTAGTTATCGCAATTGACCAACCAGAAGGCAAGCGCCTAGTCGCTTACATTGTCCCCAAACAGCACCTAGACACCAGCGAACTGCTTTGTTACCTCAAACAAAAGCTACCCGAATATATGCTACCTTCTGCTTTTGTAAAATTGCTGGATGTACCTCTAACCCCCAGTGGTAAAATAGAACGCCGTGCTTTACCAGCACCTTTGAGTCGGGAAACACGTAACATTTCTACAGAGTTGATTCCACCCCGTACTGCAACTGAAGAAGTTTTGACAGCAATCTGGAGTGATGTTTTAGGACTAGAAAAAGTTGGTATCCACGACAACTTCTTTGCATTGGGGGGGCATTCCCTATCAGCAATGCAAGTCATTGCTCGGTTGCGAGAAACTTTCAAAGTGGAGTTACCTATAAGCTGTCTGTTTGATTACCCGACAGTAGTCGAGCTAGATCGGCAAATTTCAGAATACCGCCAAAACGATTTGGTAATCATAACTCCATCTCTCAAACCAGTACCTCGAAACACAAAAGAGTTGCCAATCTCTTTGACTCAGCTTGAGTTTTGGATATTAGCTCAATTGCATCCAGGTATTCCCGTCTATAATATTCCACTGGCTTATCGCTTGACAGGTTTACTCAACGTCAATGCTCTAGTGCAAAGCCTTGTGGAAATTGTCCGTCGTCACGAAGCTTTGCGAACTACTTTTGCGATCGCTAATAGGCAAGTGGTTCAGAAAATTGCTCAACAGCCTATATTGCCATTTTCGGCGGTAGACTTGCGAAAACTTTCTCAATCTAAAACTGAGCGAAAGGCTCTGGCTCAAAGATTTGTGAGCGAGGAAAAAAACCAGCCTTTCGATCTAGAACAAGAGCCTTTATTACGTATCAAGCTGCTACGGCTCTCTGATGCCGAGCATTTACTAATAATAACTATCCATCATCTGGTTTGTGATGGTTGGTCTGTAGGTGTGTTTTTAGAGGAGCTAACAAAATTATACGCAGCATTTTCTCATGATCAGCCCTCACCGCTTCCCGATTTACCCATCCAATATGCTGACTTTGCCCATTGGCAACAGCAGTGGGTTGCTCGTCCTGCTTTCGAGTCTGACCTTAACTACTGGAAGCAGCAACTAGGCAATAGCACACTTTTACTACAATTACCTAGCGTTAGCGAAGCTCGCCGTAGGCATCGTCCGCGCTTACCAGTAAGAACTTTTCAAGGTGCAAGTCAAACTTTCATCATCCCTAAGAGCCTAACAAATGCTCTTAAACATCTGAGCCAACAGCACAATGTAACTCTATTCGTGACTCTGTTAACAGCCTTTAAAATAGTGCTATTTTATTACACCGGACAGTCAGATATTATTGTAGGTACTCCCTTTGCCAATCGCCAGCAAGTGGAAACTAAAGAACTTATTGGATGTTTCATTAATACACTGCCAATACGTACATATCTCGGTGGCGATCCAAGTCTGAGAGAGTTGCTGTATCAGGTGCGTGGATGTTTTTTAGCTGCTTGCGATCGCCAGCAAATTCCCTTCGTGAAGTTAGTAGAAGCACTAGAGCCAAAACGAGAACCAAGCCACTCTTTGCTATATCAAGTGATGTTTAATTTCTTGCCTCCATCAAATTTAAAACTGACGAATCTGAATGTTCATCCCTGGTCAATTGAAACTAATACAGCAGAATTTGATTGGGATATTTATCTTCAACAAACAACATTAGGAAGTATTGAAGGGAAATGGTGCTACAAAATCGATTTGTTTGATCCAACTACTATTAGTCGTGCTGTAACTCAGTTTTTAGTGTTGCTTGAACTGCTAATTACTAATCCCGAATGCCGCCTGAGTGACCTTTCCTTATTATTTCAGAGACATAATTCTCAATGCCATGCAATGTAGGTACACATAGTAAGTAATTGTACAACGTGCAGATTATGGAAAAAACAAGACTTACTGTTTTACGTGAAATGCAACTGTTTCTAATTGTTTGGGTAGGACAGTTGATCGCCCTGATTGGTTCAAGTACCACTGCCTTTGCCTTAGATATCTGGGTTTATAATCGCACCGGATCAGTTACCCAGTTTGCTTTAGTCTCTCTGTTCAATACTCTACCGCTAATCTTAATTTCCCCGATCGCTGGGCCTCTGGTAGATAAGTGGGATCGTCGAAAGACAATGATTATCGCTGATGTCTTGGCGTGTTTGGGAACGATCGCGATCGGCGTTTTATTTGTCATCGGTCGGTTGGAGGTCTGGCACATTTACCTAGCCAATACCTTCACTGCTGTTTTCATGGCTTTTCACACACCTGCTTATACAGCATCAACAGTCTTACTAGTGCCGAAACAGCACCTTAATCGTGCCAACGGGCTAATGAGTCTGATGTTTGGTATTTCCCTAATCATTGCACCAACTCTCGGAGGCGTTTTACTAACCATTGTCCATTTCGAAGGGATTATTTTGTTTCACGTAACGGCTGTATCTATTGCTGTTGTCTCCCTGATGCTGGTTCGGTTCCCGGAAGTCAGCACGAGTGCTGTTGCAACTGCAAAAAGTTCATTCCTAAGTGAAGCAACTTACGGATTGACATATTTGACTACTCGACCAGGACTGCTAGGACTAGTGTTATTCTCAGCTTCCAGTTTTTATCTTGTGGGAGGTATTAATGTCATCACTATCCCGCTAGTGTTAAATTTCGTTTCAGTCAGCTTTCTGGGAACTATTCTTTCGCTATTTGGCATTGCGATTCTGGCAGGTGGCTTGCTTGTCAGCATCTGGGGAGGGCTAGAACGCAACATATATGCCATATACGGGTGTATGCTTTTGAGTGGCGTATTTATTTTCGTCGCTGGTTTGCAACCCTCTCTTGTCATTTTCACTGTTGGTATCTTCTTATTTTTCCTAACACAACCGATCGTTTCCAGTTCCACGCAAGCTGTCATGCAAAATAAAATAGAACCTAGTGTGCAAGGTAGAGTTTTTGCGATCAAAGGAGCGATTGAAGCAGCTGCTTTCCCTTTAGGCTACATCACGATTGGGCCTTTAGCCGAGAAGGTTTTTGAACCCTTGATGGCTACTAACAGTTCTTTAGCAGGAAGCATCGGACAAATCATCGGTGTTGGGTCAGGTCGTGGGATGGGACTTCTACTTATGATTATGGGAGTCTTGACCATTTTAGAAACCTCTATTGCTTACTTGTACCCTCGCTTACGGTTTGTGGAAGATGAACTGCCTAATGTTAGTAATGCAGTTGCAATAGCTGCTGATACAGCTTCTAGTAAGAATGACACAGTTTCTTTGATATCCTAAATTTGGTGTTGCATAGCGGTGGTTGATTAAAAGCTCTACTAATTTGCAATTATTATTTTATTTTTTGAATTCTCGATTTGTCAAAATAGGTAATTGTTAACTTAGCCTATAAATTGGAAAATTTTTGTATTTATATTCCAATACGGTTCAGTTAAGGCTTAACTCTTTGTCAAATTCAATTTTTTAACGAACCGCAAAGAGCGCAAAGAGCGCAAAGTAAGAGAAGGAAGAAAAGGAAGAGAAGGAAGAAATGCTTAACTGAACTGTATTGATTTATATTCAACATTTCTGCTCTACATTAAATCCTGTGTTTTTCATCTGTTAGTATTCTTTGTATTTCAATCAAAAAAGATGTTCAGCTTATTTTAGAATATGCAAACCAAAGTTTCTCGCGGTCAATCCTTAATCAACGATCCTTCTCCTCCGGCTTCTAATAATTTTTGGGATAATGTCAGAGCGATCGTTCAGCCTTACTGGTATCCAACAGAGTACGAGGAAAGAGTATTTCCAGACGTGATTCGTATATGGGGAATGCTGATTCTCCTGATTTTATTAATAATCGCGCTAGTGGGCGTAACTGCCTTTAATAGCTTCGTTACTCGCTATATAACCGATGTCATTGAAGAAAAAGATTATCCTAACTTTATTAATACGATAGTAGTTTTCGGTGCTGCTCTTGTTTGCATAACACTCTTAAACGGATTTTCTAAACTTGTAAGAAAAAAAATCGCTCTTGATTGGTACAAATGGTTAAATCATCACATATTATCAAAATATTTGAGCAATCGTGCCTATTATAAAATCAACTTTAGATCCGATGTTGATAACCCAGATCAACGAATATCCCAAGAAATCGAACCCATTACCAGTAATGCTTTGAGTTTTTCAGCTATTTTCCTAGAAAAAGTGCTGGAAATGACTACTTTTTTAGTAATTCTTTGGTCAATTTCCCAATTTATTGCAATTGTTTTGGTTGTTTATACAATCGTAGGCAACTTGATTGCTATTTATTTAGGTCAACAATTGAATAAAATTAATCAAGAAGAATTAGAACGGAAAGCAGAATACAGTTATTCTCTGACTCATGTTCGTAATCACGCTGAATCTATAGCTTTTTTTCAGGGAGAAAACCAAGAATCTAATATAATTCAACGAAGATTTATTAATCTCTTGAAAAATGTCGAACGCAAGATTAATTGGGAGAACAGTCAAGAACTTTTTGACGGAGCATATAAGTCTGCTATCCAAATATTCCCATATCTGGTACTAGCACCTTTATATATGAGTGGTCAAGCTGATTTCGGAGAAGTTGTTCAAGCCAGTGTAGCTTGTAATCAGTTTGCTTCGGCTATGGCAACATTAATTAGAGAATTTGGGACTTCTGGGCGATTTTCCAGTTATGTTGAGCGTTTATCTGAGTTTTCAGATGCGTTAGAAGCAGTTACTAAACAACCAGAGAATGTCAGTACTATTAAAACAATAGAAGAAAACCGTTTAGCTTTCGAGAATGTCACCTTACAAACGCCAAACTATGAACAGGTGATCGTTGAAGATTTGTCACTTTCTATTCAACCAGGAGAAGGCTTATTGATTGTTGGCCCTAGTGGTAGGGGTAAAAGTTCTCTGTTGAGAGCGATCGCTGGTTTGTGGAATGCGGGAACGGGTCGTCTGCTGCGACCTCCTCTGGAACAAGTCTTGTTTTTACCCCAACGTCCCTATATTATTTTGGGAACTTTACGCGAACAACTACTTTATCCGCAGACAACTCGTCAAGTCAGCGATCAAGAACTCAAAGATGTTTTGCAAGAAGTTAACCTGCAAAATTTGGTGAAAAAAGTTGGCGGCTTTGATGCAGAAGTCCCTTGGGAGAATATCCTATCCTTGGGAGAACAACAACGCCTTGCTTTTGCACGATTGTTAGTTACTCATCCGAGCTTCACTATCTTAGATGAAGCAACGAGTGCTTTGGATTTGAAAAACGAAGGTAATTTATATCAACAATTACAAGAAAAGAAAACAACTTTTATCAGTGTTGGACATCGGGAGAGTCTCTTTAATTATCATCAATGGGTTTTAGAACTTGCACAAGATTCCAGTTGGCAACTTGTGACTGTTCAGGATTATCGAAATCAAAAAACAATAAATATTCAAAGTACGCCTAATAATGAGCCACAAAATCAATTACAAATATTGACAGAAACAATCACAAGTGAAAAGCTTTCTCATAAGGAAATAAGTGAATTAACTAATTATTCCATTAGCACTATCAGAACTAAGGCAAGCAAAGGAGATTCTATTACTACTAAGGACGGCTTGACATACCACTATGACAAGAACCCAAGTGTGCTGAAATGGCTGAGAGTTTAGCGGTTTGACAATTTTATAGTTTAGGTCGTACCCAAAAAGATAACTTTTTACTTAGCTATATATTTTAGCGACACCGAATAGCCCGCCGTAGGCATCGTTTATTTTTTGCCTGACTTCAGAAAATCGCGTTGCTCCCATTGAGACTCCTCATTAAACATCTGCGAAAAAGAATCTCAAACCCTTATCCTATCTAGGTAAAAACCTAATTTGTGGAGAATAATTATATAATTTGTGTTCTCAGTTCTTGTTTCATCGACAACATATTATATTCTTCCAATTCCTTGTGTCAAGCTTAATTGAGATGCTCTTACCCTAATACTCTAAGGTTTTTTGTGCAATATTTTATCTAAGGATTTACTTAAATTTATATAATTACTATGCTTTAAATCTTCGCAAATAACATTGCTTTTTGGTGATTATTTTCTTAACTTTCTTAACTTTCTTAACTTTCTTAACTGTCCAATTAATTGGACAATTAATTGTTCTAAATGCTATTGCATTTTCTTGAAGAAGCTGAGATTATTATTTAACTGAAATTCTCAGCAGATTAATTTAAAGGAAGCAAGTTTGTTTCAGCGATAAATTAGTCTTTATCAAAAAAGAGTAAAGTCATCAGTCATATCAGGAGTTAGTTATGCTGCGATCGCAGCGTTGGGACAAGAACTAAATCAACTTTCTCAGAAATTAATTTTTTCATTAAGTGTCTATGTTTAAAACTCAAGTACAACATCCTATAGATAAAAATCAGATGCAGCCTACCCAAGAATTACAGCGAATGATCGTAGGTTCTTGGATTACGCAAGCTATTTATGTAGCGGCTCAACTGGGTATTGCTGATTTACTCAAGGATGGTTCTAAAAGTTATGCTGAATTAGCAACAATAGCTGGTGTAGATGTACGATCGCTCTACCGACTATTACGCGCCCTTGCCAGTGTTGGTATATTTGCTGAAGGTAGTTTAGGCTACTTTGAATTAACACCGCTTGCCCAATGTCTGCAAAGCGATCGCCCTGACTCCTTGCGTGCTTATGCTATCAAGTCTGGTCAAGCTTGGGAATGGCAACCTTGGGGACATCTACTTGAAAGTGTCAAAACCGGAAAACCTGTATTTAAAAATATCTTCGGGATGGAGATATTTGATTACTTAGCTACTGACGCCTCTAACGCTAAAATATACACCCAAGCCATTGGTAGTTTTTCTGATAAACAAGATGCGGTGATCGCAGCAGGTTATGACTTTTCATCCATCCACAATTTAGTTGAGGTTGCAGGTGGACGCGGTACTTTGATTGCCTCAATTCTCAAGGCGAATTCGACAATGCAGGGGATTTTATTTGACTTACCCCATGTAGTTGCAGATGCCAAGCCTCTGATTGCAGACTTTGGATTGCAAGATCGTTGTCAACTAATTGGCGGGAACTTCTTTGAGTCAGTACCCCCAGGTGGAGACGCTTACTTGCTTCGGTATATTATTCACGATTGGGATGATGAAAGAGCGATCGCCATTCTGAAAAATTGCTACCAAGCGATGCAGCCTGACGGTAAGCTGCTGCTAGTCGAAATGGTTATACCTCCAGGCAACGAACCATTCTATGGTAAACTCCTCGACTTGCAGATGCTTTTGAATTATG
Source organism: uncultured Nostoc sp. (assembly GCA_964252435.1). GTDB lineage: Bacteria > Cyanobacteriota > Cyanobacteriia > Cyanobacteriales > Nostocaceae > Nostoc. The sequence continues at coordinate 4,968 of CAXUOL010000006.1, read as the reverse complement.
GAGGGCGTGAACGGACTGAAGCTGAGTATGAAGCTTTATTAGAAACAGCAGGCTTTTCAATCACCAAAATTCATCCAATAGCGCCTCCAGTCAGCGTAATTGAGGCTATTCGCCTGTAAGTCATTTATAGCTATTACATGGATTCTGGTTTACACAAAACTCGCAAAAACTATATATAACTTCAGGTAGAAATGCAGGAAACATTAACATCTAAACATCTGGAACTACTTAACTTAAGTCCATTTCAAAGAATTTTATTAACAACTGACGGCACATTAACACAAATATTAGAAGCTTATTTGTTAGAAAAAATCCAGTTAGTCAAATTATCAGAAAAAGTAGTTATAATTACAAAATCTATTCCAGCCCTAGATTTAGATATTGACACCCAAGTAATTGAGAGAAAAATATTATTACAAGGTAAAATCAGTTTAAATAATTTTATTTACGCTGAATCTATAATTGTACCTGAAAGACTAGATAACAGGTTAAATTCCAAACTAATGGAATCTCAGGAACCAATGGGTAGGCTCTGGTTAGAGCATAAACTTGAGATATTTAAAGAAATAATTGATTCAGCAATAGAAACATCGGAGGACTTATCTGATCATTTTGATATAGGGAGAAAAGACAAAATGCTTTCTCGGACGTATCGAGTTTTTTCTAATAAAAAACCAGTAATAATGATTACAGAAAAATTTCCTGAAAGCTATTTTATTAAACCTGTTTAATATTTAAAAAGTTAGCGATTTGCTTAAGTTCATATAGTTTTAATCATTGAGGGAATAATGTTAGAAAAAAGACTACTGGAGATTGTCAAGGAATATCCAGACAAAACTGCGATCGCCTATGATAAGTTGAGAATTAGCTATCAAGAACTTTATGCTAATATTACACATTTAAGTAACCATTTAAGTACAATCGGTATTGTCCAAGGTGACTGCATAGCGTTAATTTTGCCTAACAGTCCAGAATTTGTGATCGCCTTTTACGCTACTGCCAAACTAAATGCTATAGTTTTGCCAATCAATCCTCTTCTCAAAGAAGAAGAACTCAGCTACTACATTATCGATAGTAATGCTAAAGCAATTATTACCAATAGTCATGAGTCAGAAATTATTCGCAAAATTATTTCAAAAATAGACAAAGAAATAGAATTAATAGTCATTGATCATACTTGTTCGCTTACCAAAGAAGTAGATAAATCAATAATTACAGAAAGCACTTCTATTTTTAAAGGTGATGTGCTTTATCTATATTCCTCTGGTTCTACAGGTAAGCCTAAAAGAGTTTGTAGAAGCCAAGATAATCTATCTCACGAAATTACAAACTTGAGTGAGACAGCTAATATATCTGCGACAGATAATATCTTATGTATAGTGCCACTGTATCACGCACATGGATTAGAAAATTGCTTGTTAGCTGCTATATATAATGGCGCAACTCTGGTGATTTTAGAACAAGTTTTGCATGAAGGAAAAACCATTGAAGTGCCATTTGTTTTTAGACGTTCAAGGGTATTAGAACTGATAGAAAAAGAAAAAATTACTATCTTACCTGCTGTTCCTTATATTTTAAACACTCTAGCAGAAACACCAGATGATACTCAAGTTGATGTTTCTATGCTGAAACTATGTTTTTCGGCAGGTAACTTTTTATCAAAAGAAATTTTTGATAAATTTCTTCAAAGATTTGGCATTCCTGTAAGACAACTTTATGGTAGTACAGAAGCTGGTTCTATAGCGATTAATCTAGATCGAGATATAAATAACACCTATGATTCTGTCGGTTTACCTTTAAAAAATATCAAGATTAAAATTATTGATGATATGGAAAAAGAACTACCGACTGGAAGTATTGGAGAAATAGTCATCAAAAGTAAAGCAGTGACTAAAGGATATTGTAATCAACCAGAAATAAATCAACAGGCATTTAAAGATGGTTGGTTTTTCACTGGTGATTTAGGCAAGAAGGATCAAGCCGGACATGTTTATATTACTGGTAGAAAGCAAATCTTCATTGATACAGGAGGTCACAAAGTTGATCCATTAGAAATAGAAAATATCCTGATAACGCATAGTCAAGTTAAAGAAGCCGTTGTTGTTGGTATCAAAAGCTTGTATGCGGGAGAAATTATTAAAGCAGTTATTATACCTCAAAACCGAGAGATTTGTGACGAAAAAGATATTCTATCTTACTGTCAGGGCAAGTTAGCTGATTTTAAAATACCAAAAATTATCGAATTTCGTGACGCGATTCCCAAAAGCCCATTAGGTAAAGTATTAAGAAAAAATTTAATTGATAATTTATCAGAAACTATAAAATTATGAAAAATATTGATTTAATTAAGCAAGAAACTAAAAATGTAGTTTTAACCGTTTTACCAAATATTAATAGTGAAGATTTATCAGAGTCTAGCAATCTTTTTAGTATGGGTCTAGATTCTGTAAATGCTATGTCACTTATACTTAAATTACAAAATAGTTTTACTATTAAATTTGCAGTTAATGAGATTAATGCAGAAAATTTCCAAAGCGTAGCAACTATTGTGAAACTGATCGATAAAAAGCAAAGCTGATAACTTTTGGAAAGGGGCTTTTTCGCAAAACTAAACACCCCAGTGTATTCCTAAAAACCTGAAGCAAAAAGATTATAATGAGCTATTCTGCTGAAATCAATCCATTAGAACCAAACAAGCCAGTAAAAACTGGAGAAGATATTTGGCAAGCGATCGCAAGCATTCTCGACTTGCAGAATCAAGCTCCAGATTTGGTGCCTGTATCTCGGAATGGACACCTGCCTTTGTCTTTTTCTCAAGAAAGATTATGGTTCATCCATCAGTTGCAGCCAGATAGCTCTACCTATAATGTCTCCTTAGCTTTTCGTCTTCAGGGTTTACTCAACATTTCTGCATTAGAGCATAGTCTCAATCAAATTATCCAACGCCACGAAGCATTGCGAACTACGTTTCTAGCTTCAGAAAACAAGCCTGTTCAGGTGATTGCTCCCAGCCTCAACTTGACTTTACCTGTAGTGGATCTTCAGGAACTTCCTGAAATAGAAAGAGAAACTCAAGTTTTGCAACTGGTCAAAAACGAAGTTCAACAACCCTTTGATTTAGAGCAAGGATCGCTGTTGCGGTCTTCCCTAGTGCAGCTACGTGAAAATGAATATGTGCTACTCCTAAGTGTCCACCACATCGTCTTTGATGGTTGGTCTGATGGGGTTTTGTGGCGCGAACTGACAGCCTTGTACACAGCCTTTTGTGCTGGTAAGCCTTCTCCATTGCCTGAACTGCCCATTCAGTATGCAGATTTTGCAGTTTGGCAGAGACAGTGGTTGCAAGGTCAAGTTATGGATACTCAACTGGAGTACTGGAAGCAACAATTAGCAGGATCGCCTCCCTTACTGGAACTTCCTACCGACCGAGTGCGCCCATTAATACAGACAAGCCGTGGTGGCATCAAACACTTTCAGCTTGACGATCGCCTGACTAAAAAACTCAAAAGCCTTAGCGAAAAGTCAGGGGCAACCTTATTTATGACTTTGCTGACTGGCTTTGTCATCTTACTATCGCGCTACAGCAATCAACAAGATATTCTGGTCGGTTCTCCGATCGCCAACCGCAACCGCAGTGAACTAGAATCTCTCATCGGCTTTTTTGCCAATACTTTGGTATTGCGTACTGACGTTTCTGGAAATCCCAGCTTTTGGGAGTTACTGCAAAGAGTGCGCCAAGTAGCAATGGAAGCATACTCTCACCAAGATGCGCCATTTGAGCAAGTAGTAGAAGCCTTGCAGCCGGAAAGAAACCTCAGCTACTCGCCATTGTTTCAGGTAATGTTCGTTTTGCTGAATACGCCGCCTGGAAAATTAGAATTGCCTGGTTTATCTTCAACTCCGCTACAAATAGAAAACCCAACAGCTAAGTTTGATTTAACCTTGTTGATGACAGAGAGTGAGCAAGGGCTGAGTGGAAGTTTAGAGTACAACTCTGATCTATTTGAGCAAGCTACAATTACCCGGATGGTAGGGCATTTTGTGACATTACTGGAAGGGATTGTCGCTAATCCAGAGGAGAGGATTTCACAATTACCACTGCTAACACAACCTGAGCAACAGCAGTTATTTGGAGAGTGGAACAATACTCAGGCGAACTATCCTTCTGATAAGTGTATCCATCAGTTGTTTGAAGAACAGTGTTTGAGTACCCCCGATGCTGTAGCAGTTGTCTTTGACAATCAACAACTCACTTATCACCAGTTGAACTGCCGTGCTAACCAGTTAGCACATTACTTGCGCTCCTTGGGTGTAAAACCAGATACCCTGGTTGGGTTGTGTGTGGAAAGGTCACTAGAAGCGATCGTGGGAATACTAAGTATTCTTAAGACAGGTGGTGCTTATGTACCACTTGACCCTGAGTATCCGACTGAGCGTTTGCGCTTTATGCTCGAAGATGCTCAAGTTAAAGTACTTTTAACACAACAGCAATTAGTAGAGACGTTGCATGCAACGTCTCTACTACATCAGGCGCATCTTGTCTGCTTAGATAGCGACTGGGAAAAAATTGCTCAAGAGTGCAAGTTAAACCCGGAAAATACCGCAGCAACCGATAATTTAGCTTATGTCATCTATACTTCTGGTTCCACAGGTAAGCCCAAAGGCGTTTTAGTCAATCACTCAAATATAGTACGTCTGTTTGCAGCCACAGACGCTTGGTATCACTTCAACGCTCAAGATGTGTGGACAATGTTCCACTCTTATGCTTTCGACTTTTCCGTGTGGGAAATTTGGGGCGCTTTGCTGTATGGTGGACGGCTGGTAGTAGTGCCATATTTAGTGACGCGATCGCCGGAATCTTTCTATCAATTATTGTGTCAAGAAAAAGTCACAATTCTCAATCAAACACCTTCCGCCTTCCGCCAGTTAATTCAAGCCGAACAGGCGATCGCAACGGCTAGCGACTTG
>CAXUOL010000005.1:0-46916 GCA_964252435.1 uncultured Nostoc sp. | reverse complement strand
CAGGCACTGGTGGTAGTTATCGGACGATATTGAGATTCTTTCATACAGTAATCCCTTGGGCAACGTTGTTTTGGCTATTTTTTCGCAAGCATTTGTTTCGTACAAATGAGGTATATTTGCTTGCAGGAGATGAAGTTGTAATCAGTAAATCCGGGAAAAAGACTTATGGGCTGGATAGATTTTTTTCTAGCCTCGTCAGCAAACCTATATTAGGGCTATCTTTTTTTACATTATCATTAGTAAGTGTTGAGCGAAGACACTCGTTTCCGATTCAAATAGAACAGGTAATCAAGAGCAATGTAGAAGAAAGTAGCGTATTGCCAAGAACAGAAATCAAATCCAAAGAAAAACGTGGACGTGGACGACCAAAAGGGAGTAAAAATAAAAATAAAACAGAAGTAATCCTCACATCGGAATTACTAAGAATTAAGAAGATGATTAATGAGTTAGTCTTGTTAATAGCTAACTTTATCCCACTAACTTACTTAGTCTTAGAGGGTCATTTTGGTAACAATAATGCCTTACAAATGGTTCGGCAAGTTAATTTGCACATAATTTCCAAGTTGCGCCATGATTCGGCATTGTATATACCCTATCAACATCCTGACTCCAATAGTCGCTCTCGTCGTAAATACGGTGATAAGATTGACTACTGTAACATGCATGATAGATATTTATGTAAAAGTACCATTGAAGATGATATCAAAATCGATATTTATCAAGCTACTTTACTCCACAAGGAATTTGCCCAAGCACTGAATATAGTTATTTTGGTCAAAACCAATCTTAAAACTAATGCTAATAGTCATGTAATCCTATTTTCTAGCGACCTAAAGTTGTCATACGAAAAGATAATCGACTACTACAAACTGCGCTTTCAAATCGAGTTTAATTTTCGAGATGCCAAACAGTTTTGGGGATTGGAAGATTTTATGAACCTGAGCCAAGCTGCCGTGACTAATGCTGCTAACTTAGCATTCTTTATGGTCAACTTATCCCATCATCTTCTGTCTGATTTCCGTCAACACAATCCCGACTCCGGCATTATTGATCTTAAGGCTTACTACCGTGGTTTTCGATATGTTCGTGAAATGTTAAAAATGCTTCCCGAAATCCCTGAGCCTATTTTATTGACCAAGATTTTTGCCAAGCTTACTTCTTTAGGACGTATTCATCCCGTTTCCACGGGCGTTGAACCCTCGTAAATTGGCAGAGGTATTGGTTCTCATAAGCTATTTCTTCCAGAGCGATCGCCTACCAAATAGTTATGCTTTATTATTTTTTTCTGGCATAACTCCGATGAGTGCATTTTCCATCTCATCAAGTGCTTTGTCTATGGCATCCAATTGCTTGCGATTTTCCCATTCACGATATGCTTCTGTTACCTCTGGATCGGTTCCTAGCCCAGTGCTACTGCTTACTCTGCCTATGTGTTGGTGGCAGGTATACTCTGGGTTCTTGCCGCGCTTCACAAGCCCTTTTAACCTAGCTTTTGGGTTCCTCTTGAAAATTGGCTCATTCGCTTGCCATTTGGCGTACACGTACCAATAAATTTCACCACCCCTTTTGTACTGCTTACGCACCTCATACTGGTGAATCCAGACCCCAGGTTCTGACATTGGTTCATTGACTAACTGCTGTCTGATTTCCTTTAATTGCTGAAGCCTCTTTATGATTTGGTCGAAGCGATCGCCTTCAGGCGTGCCGGAGGTTTCAGTCATAGCACTTATAAAAGTTATGCTTATTTAAAAATTTTAAGGCATAACTTCTGTGACGGCGCTAGCGAAATTTGGCGATGGCGATCGCACCAAATCGTCAACGCGGTTATTGGCTGGAATACTGGGCTTGACTGGCATCTGCGCTGCTACCCCAACGGCGGCGCGGCCGCGTCTTTTTGCGATCGCGGTGGTGAGATTAATTGGAGTGTGGCAGTCACCGGGACGAATTCGTGCGTAGTTGGCTTGGCTACTTTAGCCGCGTGTAATGTGGTTTTACTACTTGGTAATAGAATCGGGCGTTTAGGATATTAGCGCGTGTTGTAGGCGATTTTAAAAGCGATTGGCGCGATTGTGGTTGCGCTATGGCATGGGGTTATTTTTTCAGTATGATTTTGTCGTCTGAGAGCGTTTATGTGGTGTAAATCGCCTTCGCTGTATGGCTCCTGCTCACTTTGCCGCTTTTCCAACAATACCCCCACTAATATGCCTCAAACGTGTCACTTTCAAAAATGACACAAAATCACAAATTCACTTTTTCAACTCCAATTGGCTGAAAGATATGCCCCGTATACGTTACGGGTGACACAAACTTTTTACTTAGACGGAAAATTTAAAGTGATACATACAAATAGGTTTGTATGGGTATATGCCCACAAAATACAATTCCCCACTGCGATCGCTGTAGGGAAGTAGGGTTATTGATTACTGGGGTTTAAGCTTGGTTGCGTCGTTGCTCTAGGTGTTGTTGATGTAACTCTGGGAAGTTTTCTAAGTCCTCAATTGTCTGTGGCACGGGGAATACTTTGTTATTGGGTATTTATAATTGCAGGTTACTACGCCTATGGGAGCCTAGTCATGGATTGGGCCAGCAGAATGGATCATAATAAAGTCTTCGCTAGCGTTTATAGGGTCGATAAGTATCCATGTGACTGCCTTTCGGCTAGTTGGTTGTTCAATTGTCAGATTAGAGCCGTCTATTTTTGGTGGGGCGTGAAACTTTCTTGAAGCACCCCAATAAGTTACCTTCCAAACATTTTTGTTCTGATACCCTTGTCTTGAGTGCGAAAAAGCTACAAACTCAACTGTAGTTTTGATGGGCTGTTGCACTAGTTGAGGAACTACGATCTTGTTCGCTAATTCGAGAGCTTGATTAGCTGAGACAGGAAGATCAACTGGAACAGTTACTGGTAAGAATTGAATACCATTTTTTTGTAAATTTTCCTCTACCCGATGATCAATGCTCACAGGCAAATCTTGTCCAACAGTAAGAATTGGTTTGTTCTCCACTATAGCAACTTTTGTATCTCCCCTTGATTTGGAAGAGTAAGAAGTTACTGCAAACAGAGGTAAAATTACAAGTGAAACTATCCATTTGCGCTGCATTTGTCGTTTTCCTTTCACCGTGTTTATTTTAAGCTCATGTATCAACAAAATTGCATCGTCTATCACTGACCCCTATTCTGGTAAGAATTGAGCCAGAAATTAAAATGACGATTAGCTTAATATCGGGTATCCCAAGTACTCCACGAGTAAGCTGGATTAGTCATAACAGTGCCAGTATGGCTCGCAATACCAGGATCTACAAACGTGTTTAGAGCCTCATAAAGGTAGGAGCCTGTAACAGTTGTCTTAGTCGTAAAGTCAGCCCAGTAAGCACGTTTGCTAGTAGTCCCCACAATTTGATTTCCTGGGTTGACCACTTCATTTTTTACCTGCATTACATATGGACTTATATTTAAGTAATCAAACGGTACACTAACTATTAATGAATCGTTCATATAGTAATCCCATATTGACGAAGAATTACTACCTCCCCAATATAAATCAACTTTATAGTTGTTAGTATTAGTAGGCTGTGTTGACCAATCAGTAGTATCTGCGTAACCTGTTGCGTTGGAGTAAGCTTCTGTGTAGAGGTGGTTAGAAAGCTGACTAGATAACCTACGCCAGCCAATTTGCACCCACCCTCCCGATTGATTATCTACTCCTACCCAGTGTAAAGAACCGTTTGGAACTGAAGGCGTGCCTGGGCACAGATCGATTTTCTGAGTATCAATAACAGCTGATGCTCCCCACGTACGTGACTTAGCTATGTAGCCACCTACATAGTGACGCTCACCAGGCGCTGGAGATGTGCAGCCAGTAGGAATTGCAAAGCTGGGGCTAGCTGATGAAACTACCGATACAACCAGGAGCGAAATTGTGCTATTAAGCAGAAGTCGCATAATCTTCATTATTAATTATTGGATTTAGGTGTTCTGAGAATGTAAACTTTTCCAACATTAAGTGGTGGTAAATTTTCTCTTTGCCACTTTTACTCCTTTCCAAGTAGCCATAGTGTTTAAATGCATTTCTGCTATGCTTGACTATCTAGATGGAATCATATAGGATAAAATACTTAAATGTAAGTGATTTTTATCACATTATTAATATGATAAAAATCGCACCTTGTCTAACTAGTTTGGGGTAAATATAGGGAAGACACTGTTGGCGAATTCAAAAACGCCTATGCTCCGCTAGTTAATTCAGCAATGAAACGATTAAGAGCTTTAAGTGCCGTTTTGTATCCAGTGGCTTGCTTACCTAACTTCAGTTCCAACAAAATGCGATCGCGTAAAGCTTCAAGTGCTTGTAGTTGGGGTAGTAATGTGGTTGACCTTTTTTGATCTCCCTCATCCGGTGTAGTACACGGCTGAAGGTGTTCGCGCACCCGTGTACTACATGGGAAAATTTGTGATTTATCCCGTGTGATACTTGGTAGAGTATTTTTTCGCACAATTTCTTCTAAATAGTCAGCCTTAGCTAGGGGAGCCGAAATCTTGAAGTGCTGGAGTTGTTTTTGTCGTTTGGTAGGTATTAATTCCATAATTTTTTCGCTAAACTCCTCAGGTGCAAAGTCTCTGCTACGATGTTTCACGACATTGGGCTTAAACAGGCACAGAGTAAGGATTAAGAGCGTATTACACTAGTTAGAAGACATCCCCCAACAAACAGCTAACACAGAATAAAAAACTAATCTATTTGGCTTTAGTCCCTGCCTTAAACCCTTCACCACTAAGAAACTCTTCATTTATCAGCAACAGAATTTTATCTGTGTCCTTTCCCTTGTTGGCATAGCTAGCGGGGTTACTGGGGTCTTTCTTGTTCTCCATGCCGAACTTAGCATTATGGCTGATTATTTCATCTTTGTGCTGTTCAATCCAATCTCTGATCAGCAAACCGTTACATCCTGATAAATCTCTGAGTGCTTGGTTAGTAATTGCAAGGCGATCGCCGTCTCCAGTCGCCACAGTATCGTTGTAGAGACAGATTGCCTGATAAGACCTACGAATTTTTTCTACAGCTGCCCCAGCCGTTTTGCTCCCCCACACCTCGGCATCGGTCTTGGCTTGCCAGTCAATCTCTTCCTTTGGTGGTGCGACCTTAGCAGGTGTAGCAGTCGTAGCGGGTACGATAGTTCCCCCAAGAGTTAACTTACTTACCATCTCAATAACTTTCTTTTCCAGCCAAGAATCTAACTCTGTGACATTGAGGGTAACTGTTTGGGGTTGTGATGTGCTGGAAACCATTGCATCTTTCTCCTGTTGTAATTGGTTCTTAGCGGCTTCTAACTGATTATTGGTTTCTTGTAGCTGTCTAACTTGTGTTTCTAACTGGTTATTAGTTTCCTGTAGCTGTTTAACTTGTGCTTCTAACTGATTATTAGCTTCCTGTAACTGTTTAACTTGTGCTTCTAACTGATTATTAGCTTCCTGTAACTGTTTAACTTGTGCTTCTGATTGGGCTAATTTTTGCTCTGCTGACTCTGGTAGCGTGGCAGTATCCAAACCTTTGTTATACGACTCAATTAAGGCGCTAACTACTGACTGATGGTTGGGTGCTTCTAATTGCTCTTGCAGGTAGCGAATAGCTTCTAAGTCTGAAGACTTAACCCGAACATTGGCAAGTTTTTCTCTTGGCAGATCGCCGGGAAAGCCTACAGGTTTCATGGTGTAGTAATCTGAATAACCAAGGGTAGTGGCGACGTGTTCCAAATCGCTATCACTGAGTTTGTCGCCTGGGGTAATATGTCCAAGAAAGCAAGCTGCGAAATACATTTTCGCCCCTAGAGAACCCCTACAATCGCGGTCTGTGACAAGACTTGCACAAGCTGCCCTTAGCGCTTTACAGTCATTCTGTTCTTGACCGTCACGGAAGTTTAAAACTGGTTCATTACTGTCCTTGCCTCCAAAATATTTTTGAACTACCCGACGTAATGAATTACCACGTCTGTCTTCAATAGCCTTATTTTGGGCTGTTATATCTCTAGGAAACTCACTAGAAACTTCTTTGAGTAATTGCTTCAGGTTGGCATCCTTCCGTAACTGAGCCAAGCGCTCAATGATGTATGAAGCCCCGAACAAAGTAGAAATTTTAAAAACTGGCTTCTGACCACGCTTCTTGCCCTGTCCTTCAAACATGGCTTGGTAAGATTCCCCATCGATAGGAGTAAACTCTCCTCTGGCTAAAATCTCATGAGTCCGGCGGCCAGTGGCAGCTATCAAACCCACAGCCAACTCGTGAGGATCATCGCTGGCTAGCAGTTTCTCTGTAACTTCTAGATAGGTATCTGGATCGATCTCAATGCCTTTATTGCCATCTTCATCAGCATTCGTTAGGCGTGAGCTTACCCGTGTGGTTTCGTTTCTTTCTTTCCACTCTTCCTCTTTCAGACCGCAGAGCAACACAACATAGTGCTTTAGCTGGTTCCCGGTAACATTGCCCTCTGCATCATGTTTAGGTACTAATTCAGCGTTCTTACCTTGCTCTAATGGCAGCGACTTGAACTTCTTATAGAAGCCAGCCCGACTCAACACAGTGCCTAAACTATCGACACTATAGCTGGTATTGTCCTTTATCCACTGGTTGAAATCGTCGCAATGTGGCTTGATTTCTTCAAGACTTTGCAAATCTTTGGTGGCTTGAAATAGTTGCTCGACCCGATCCTGAACTAGCTTTGACATTTCACGACTCCCTGGTATAGCCACCTGTTATAAATATAGCTAACAAGTTTAGATATGCCAACAAGGTTAGTTAACTTGTTATGAAAAATTATTTCAAAGAAATGCGATAACAGGTATTTAGTTTCTAAACCCTCAAAACCTCTAGCTATCACTCCCCACCAATCCGTAGTCACCAACTGCATTCCTCTCGTAGCGATCGCTAATCTGTAGTTAATTGCTCTTACCTTTAGCACTCTTCCTTCGACAATCGCGCCCCTTTTCCAGAGATGCCGTCAAATGCTATTTACCTTTCATCGGGTGATCTCCGAGGTCAATTGGATATTCGTCAAGTCTTTCACGGCAGCGAAACGTCAAGGTAACTTCGCCCGTTGTTTTCCTCGTAGTCCAATAAATGCCACGAAGTTTTTCCACAGGATCACCAATTACCTCTAAAGCCATCGTCCCGTCGTGGGGCTGACTACGCTCTGCAACAGATACCAAAGGAGTACTCGTGTAGCAGTATCCGAGCTTTCGTAATTGCTCATCGCTATCGAGCCAGAAATCGGCGAAGTAGCTGCGACTCGTCATCTCCTCTGTTCGCATGACACAGCTAATACGCGAGAAGGACTGCTTAATCGTCAGAATTACGGGAATAGGCCCGGGAGTTTCCCCTGTCTGTGGGTTCTTCCACGTCGTTTGTATATTTCCTTGCCAAGTCCCTTCAAGGCACGGAAACGGAACAAGCCAATTTGTGAAAATCTGCCACTTCCAGGCATACGTGGCGAACCCCAACCACAAAATTAAGAGAATTGGAATTGTTTTATAGGCAGTCTTCAGCGCACTCCAGATATCTGTAACCTTCGCACCTGTTGCAAATGCAACACCAACAAAACAGATCGCAAATAGAGTGAGCAGAAAATATGCAAAGGGTTTGGCTTTCAGGTTTTTCATGCGTATCCGATGTAGTCCCACGCTGCTTGAAGAAAGTCATTCGCCTGCTGCCGAGTCCACGGTTGGGAATTGCGGAAGAGATATTTTAACTCGTTCACTTCGCCCCATTCAGAACAATCCTCATCTTCGCGTGTGTGATTCCATATATCCGCAATGATATATCGAAGAATCTCGGTGTAGGTGTCTTTGGAGAATGCTTCTATATTAGCGTTCCAAACAAGGCATTCAATCAGGAAGGATGAGATGTTCGCAGCTTCTGCAATATTCTCGTTCTGCATTTTGTCCCGAAGACGCTTCAATATGCGGATAACCCTTTTATATTTCCGCCCTGTATAGGTATTCCTAGTAACCCCATTGTCGTAAGTTTGCTGAGGCCAATTCTCGATTAAACTACCCTTGTCCGGTTTGAAGGCAACACCTGAAAGATAGTGATAAGTACCGTCTGAATTCCTCCTTCCCGTATAGCGTCGACGCTCAAACGTAGGCACAACGTCCGCATCAATCCGGTAAGTGTTGGCATGAACATCGAAAGCTTTGTTCCCTCGTGTAACTCCATTTATGCCGAAGTAGTTAATAAGCGCTTGCTCAACTATATTCTTGAAATCAGTAAAGGTTAGGATACTAGCTACATTACCAAATATATTATTTGTAATCCCGTTGGGATAATCTGGAAAAAACGCCGAATTGTAACGGATGCAGATGTCCACATCGCTGTTCTGCCTCACGTTTGTGCGGGCACGGTAAGACCCTTGGGCAAAAATGGAAATGTCAAAATTAGCAAGTAGAGCATTAGCATTAATTGCCTTGCGTACAATCCTTTCAGCATTGTCACACTTATCAGACTCTGTTTGAGCGGGGCCTCTTGACCAAGAGATGAAGCTACTTTCCGATATATTCATGAACTAGCGAACTCCTTTTTACCTCGCAAGATATCGGCGACCTTAAATAGAAAACTTTCTAGTTGACTAAAGGTAATTTTTTCTTGCTGTAATAGTTCGTCGCTGATCTTAAAACAGCTATATAAGAAAGTGACGTTTGGAAACCAACATTCATAATAAACGTAATAAATTTATAATTAAGTGTTTCTCTATAAATTCAAATTGCTGAAAAATTTTAGCGATCGCAATAGACCACTTGTCAAAAAAACCGCGTCACACATCCCGAAATTAATCGGTATTTAATTTACACTGCACCTTTTGGGTAATCTAAATTAGTAATGTAGGTTCGTTAGAGTTTATACCAGATGGGTCTGGCTTAGGCAATTCGGTTCCCTACTGAGCTACTCCGTTTACTAGGCAAACTCAATGGACGCTACTGACAAAAAATCCCTGAGCGAACAAGACATCTGCACGAAGTACATCACTCCAGCCATCGTTGAACAAGCGGGGTGGAACTTGCATACCCAAATCCGTCAAGAAGTATATTTTACTAAGGGACGGGTGTATGTTCGAGGAAAGTTGGTGAGCCGGGGAAAATCTAAGCGTGCTGATTACATCCTTTATTACAAACCAAATATTCCCATTGCTGTAATTGAAGCCAAGGACAATAACCATAGCATCGGCAGTGGGATGCAACAGGCACTTGTTTATGGTGAGATGTTGGACATACCATTTGTCTACAGTTCTAACGGGGATGCTTTTCTAGAACATGACTTCACTGTTACGGCGGGACAAATTGAGAAAGAAATTCCACTCAATGCCTTCCCCTCACCCGAACAACTTTGGCAGCGCTACTGTAGCTGGAAAGGTCTTGATAATTCAAAACAGCCTATTGTTACCCAGGACTACTACGACGACGGCAGCAGTAAAGTACCGCGTTACTACCAACTCATTGCTATCAACCGTACCATTGAAGCGATCGCCAAAGGTGAAAACCGAATATTGTTAGTGATGGCGACAGGTACGGGCAAAACTTATACTGCTTTCCAAATCATCTGGCGGTTATGGAAATCCAAGACGAAAAAGCGGATTTTATTTTTAGCTGACCTCAATATTCTTGTTGACCAAACCAAGACTAACGACTTTAAACCCTTCGGTTCTGCCATGACGAAAATTAAAAAGCGTCAGGTAGATAAATCTTATGAAATTTATTTGTGCCTTTACCAAGCAGTCACTGGTACAGAAGAAGAGAAAAACATTTATAAGCAATTCTCTCCCAACTTTTTCGATTTGATCATAATCGACGAGTGCCATAGAGGTAGTGCTGCCGAGGATTCCAGATGGCGAGAAATTTTAGAATACTTTGACTCTGCTACTCAAATTGGGTTAACTGCCACACCAAAAGAAACTAAAGAAGTTTCCAATATCGACTATTTTGGTCAGCCAATTTACACCTACTCACTCAAGCAAGGAATTGAAGATGGATATCTCGCACCATACAAAGTAGTGCGAATTGATATCGATAAAGATTTAGATGGTTGGCAACCAGAGCCAGGAGAACTTGATAAATATAATCGGCTGATTGAAGACCGGATTTATAACCAAAAAGATATTAACCGGACGTTGGTGCTGGAAAACCGCGACATCTTAGTTGCCAAAAAAATTACTGAATTTCTCAGAGCGACCAACCGTTTTGATAAGACGATAATTTTCTGTGAAGACGTAGACCATGCCGAACGGATGCGTATGGTCTTATCGAATGAAAACAGCGACTTGGTAGCACAAAACCGCAAATATGTAATGCGAATTACCGGTGACGATGCCGAGGGGAAAGCTCAACTAGATAATTTTATCTTGCCTGAAAGCCAATACCCTGTGATTGTCACGACTTCCAAATTAATGTCTACCGGAGTGGATGCTCAAACCTGCAAGTTAATTGTCTTGGATCGAAACATTGGTTCGCCGACTGAATTTAAACAGATTATTGGTCGAGGGACACGCATCAACGAAGATTTTGATAAATTCTATTTCACCATCATGGATTTCAAAAAAGCCACTAAGGGATTTGCAGACCCCACATTTGATGGCGACCCAGTGCAGATATATGAACCGCCAACTGGTGGCTCTCCAGTTCCACCAGATGAGGACGATGGTGGCATAGGTGAAGGACATGAAGAGGAAATTATCATTGACCCACCTGTAACGCCAGGACAAAAACGCATCAAATACACTCCTAAAAATGTACAAGTATCTGTCCTTGCCGAACGGGTGCAGTATTACGGCAAAGATGGCAAGTTAATTACCGAATCCATCAAGGATTACACGCGCAAAACTGTCCGCCAAGAATTTACTTCCCTTGATAATTTCATCAATCGCTGGAGTACTGCCCAACAAAAACAGGCGATTATCCAAGAACTCAATGAACAAGGTATTTTACTCCAAGCCTTGGCAGATGAAGTAGGTCATCACTTTGACCCGTTTGATTTAATTTGTCATGTGGTCTTTGACCTGCCCCCCCTAAGTCGCCGCGATCGCGCTCAGAAAGTACGCCAAGGTAGTTATTTCACCAAATACAGCGAAGCAGTGCGTGCTGTTCTGAATGCGCTTTTGAACAAGTACGCAGACGAAGGCATCGAAAATATTGAGGATATAAGTGTTCTCAATGTACAGCCAATTAATCAATTGGGTACACCATTGGAAATCATTAAGCTTTTCGGTAACAAGCAAAAATATTTAGCAGTTCTACAAGAGTTAAAAGCACAACTTTACATGGCATCCTAGATTAAACAAATTTATTCAGTTAACTAAGTATTGTCAAAAGTCTGATATGATATACAACCTATGAATATTGATAATGAAAAATCTAAACTTTTATGTCCCGTTTGTAATACCGAGTATCAAAAAAGCGATACAGAGCAGTGTTACATTTGTAATTGGAATTTAAAACTATCTACAGAAACTTTGTCAGAAAGCAATAAAAGTCAATTGTTCTGGGCAAAGGAAATGTGGCTGAAATTCCAGTTACAACAAAAACAATCTCATACTTCAGAATCTCGATTAAAACAAATTGAGGTAGAGAATGCACGGTTGGAAGGAGAAATCTCATATAGACTTGAAAAATTAGAGAAGACACAACCGAATTATGAACCAATTTTTGTAACTTCAACAGAACTATCAGGAAGCCAAAAAATATCTGAGTTAGAAAATCAGTTGCAAAAAGTTCAGGAACAATTAAAAGAAACTCAAAGAGAACAAAAAAAACTTCAGTCTGAACTCGATAAACTTTTTCAAGAAATAAAAAAAAATAAATCACCAGGATCATCGAATATAATTGATGACTCTTCCATAGTTTCTCAATCTGGTATTGATTATACTCGCGTTCGTAATTCTTTGTTGGCAGGAGAATGGGAGAAAGCTAATGCAGAAACCAATTTGATTATCAAAATATTATGGCTAACACATCAAACATCTCTGCCTAATAATGAAACGGATGAAGAAATCATTGAAGGGACGGCTTGCAATATCCCTTGTGAAGACCTTCAAATTATTGATTCCCTTTGGTTAAAATATAGTCATGGTAAATTTGGTTTAAGTGTACAAAAAAGCGTTTTTGAGGAATGTGAAAAAGCTTGGGATTCATCGAAGATAGATATCTTTGAAGCTTTTATTGTCTATAGGATGGGTTGGTATGTTAAAAATTACGAAGAAAGACTTATGCGGCTTTGTGGCCCATTTAGCGTAAATAGCTATGATAAAGACTCAAATTTTTTCCAAATAGAAAGTTATAGAAAAGGATCTTTACCAAGAATATCATGGGTTGATATTAGGGGAAAAAGGTTGCTTGCACGTAATTATTTAGACTTATTAGAAAAACTTGCCGAATGTAAAATACAAAATATACAGGGCACGCATAAAAATGATTAAAACTATGTCGATAATTAAAAATAAAAATTATTTTAATTAACATTCAACAATATAGTGAATTATGTCAATCAGCACCACAATCAAAACCATTCAGGACATCATGCGGAAAGACGCGGGTGTGGATGGTGACGCACAACGTATCAGCCAACTCGTCTGGATGATTTTCCTCAAGATTTTTGATGACCGTGAGGCTGAGTACGAACTTTTAGAAGATAATTACCGTTCTCCAATTCCAGAAGCATTGCGCTGGCGTAACTGGGCAACAGACCCAGAAGGCATGACTGGTGATACTCTACTCGATTTCGTGGACAATGCCTTGTTCAAAACCTTGAAAACCCTCGCTGTGGGGGCAGACGGTGACAGACGTGCCTTTGTTGTTCGAGCGGTATTTGAAGATGCCTACAACTACATGAAAAATGGCACTCTTGTCCGTCAAGTAGTCAACAAGCTCAACGAGATTGATTTTAATAATTCCAAAGACCGCCACTTGTTTGGCGACATTTACGAACAAATTCTCCGTAATTTACAAAGTGCAGGCAACGCTGGAGAATACTACACACCCCGTGCTGTCACCCAATTTATAGTGGACATGGTTGATCCCAAACTGGGAGAAAAAATTCTTGACCCCGCTTGCGGCACTGGTGGATTTTTAACCTGCACTTTGGAACACATCAGCCAAAAATATGTGAAAACTCCAGAAGACAGGGAGAAGTTACACAAGATAATTATGGGAGTGGAGAAAAAACCTCTGCCCCACTTGTTGTGCATGACCAATATGCTGCTGCACGGTGTTGATGTTCCTGCCATCCGTCACGATAACACCTTGGCTCGTCCACTACGCGACTACAGACCCAGCGATCGCGTAAATGTTATTCTCACCAACCCACCATTCGGGGGCATGGAGGAAGACGGCATTGAATCCAACTTCCCTGCAACTTATCGCACCAAAGAAACTGCCGACTTGTTTCTGTTACTCATTATGCACTTGCTGGAAGATGGAGGGCGCGGTGCTATTGTGTTACCCGATGGTACGCTGTTTGGGGAAGGTGTCAAAACCCGCATTAAAGAAAAGCTGTTGGACGAGTGTAATCTGCACACCATTGTCCGCTTACCCAACGGCGTATTCAGTCCCTACACAAGTATCAAAACTAATCTGCTGTTTTTTACCAAAGGCGAATCAACCCAAGAAATTTGGTATTACGAACACCCTTACCCATCGGGCTATAAGTCATATTCAAAAACTAAGTCAATTCGCATTGAAGAATTTGAACCAGAAAAAACATGGTGGTACAACCGGGACAAAAATGAATTCGCTTGGAGAGTGGATGCCCAAGATATCAAGGACAATGGCTACAACCTTGATATTAAAAACCCTCACAAAATTGATGCTGAACACGCAGACTTAGACGATATGTTGGCAGATTACCAGCAGCTTTTAGCTGACTTGGGAGAGACACGCAATGCTCTCAAACAAGAATTGATGGCGGCACTGGGGGGAAAGAGCGCATGAGGTTAGAGGCATTTTTTGAGAATTTTGAGTTATTGGCAGAAACTCCTAATGGTGTGCAGAAGTTACGGGAGTTAATTTTGCAACTGGCTGTCATGGGCAAGGTTGTACCGCAAGACCCAAATGATGAACCTGCGTCGGTGCTGCTAGAAAAGATAAAGCTAGAAAGAAAAGAATTAATCAAAGATGGAAAGATTAGTAAATCAAAACCGTTACCCTCAGTTCAATCAAATGACATTCCAGGTTATGAGTTACCCTCTGGTTGGGAATGGTGCAGATTTGGGCAAGTAATGGACTGTTATCGTGGACATAATCCACCAAAAGATAAATTCGTAGAACATCCTCAAGATGGCTATGTAAGATTCATTCAAATTACTGATTTTAAAACTAATGAAAAAGCTGTTTATGTACCAATTAGCAAAAATCTAAAGTACATAAATAAAGGCGAAATTGCTATGGCAGCCTACAGACATATTGGAAAACTATCACGAGATGTAGAAGGTGCATTTAATGTAGCAATTTGTAAGGTTATGGAAATCCCACCAATGAGTCTGGATTTCATTGAAAAATTGATTGGAAGTGATTTTGTTAAGGGCGAATTATTAAAAGCATCTGGGAGAGCGCATATTCCTTCGATGCATACTGAGCATCTTCTTTCATTAATTATTCCTCTACCACCCCTTAAAGAACAACACCGCATCGTCACCAAAGTAGATCAACTAATGTCCCTCTGCGACGAACTGGAGGCACGTCAACAAAAGAAACGCGAAACCCGCATTTTCCTCAACAACGTTGCTATAAACCAACTCCTAACTGCCCCTGAACCGGACACCTTTGCAAAACACTGGCAGCGCATCTGCGACAACTTCGACCTGTTCTACAGTGCGCCTGAAAACATTGGTAAGCTCCGCCAAATCATCCTCCAACTCGCTGTCATAGGCAAGCTTGTACCGCAAGACCCAAATGATGAACCTGCGTCGGTGCTGCTAGAAAAGATAAAGCTAGAAAGAAAAGAATTAATCAAAGATGGAAAGATTAGTAAATCAAAACCGTTACCCTCAGTTCAATCAAATGACATTCCAGGTTATGAGTTACCCTCTGGTTGGGAATGGTGCAGATTTGGGCAAGTAATGGACTGTTATCGTGGACATAATCCACCAAAAGATAAATTCGTAGAACATCCTCAAGATGGCTATGTAAGATTCATTCAAATTACTGATTTTAAAACTAATGAAAAAGCTGTTTATGTACCAATTAGCAAAAATCTAAAGTACATAAATAAAGGCGAAATTGCTATGGCAGCCTACAGACATATTGGAAAACTATCACGAGATGTAGAAGGTGCATTTAATGTAGCAATTTGTAAGGTTATGGAAATCCCACCAATGAGTCTGGATTTCATTGAAAAATTGATTGGAAGTGATTTTGTTAAGGGCGAATTATTAAAAGCATCTGGGAGAGCGCATATTCCTTCGATGCATACTGAGCATCTTCTTTCATTAATTATTCCTCTACCACCCCTTAAAGAACAACACCGCATCGTCGCCAAAGTAGACCAACTCATATCCCTCTGCGATGAACTAGAAGCCAAGCTAACACAATCTCAGACCGACAGCGAGAAATTGATGGATGCTGCTGTCCGGCAACTGTTAGTGGTGTAGTAACACTGAAGTGGATGGCGATGCGGAGGTAGATGATTGTAGCGATCGCTCCATAGCATCTGGGCTTTGAAAATAACGGATCGCTTTTCATCTATCATCAGTTCATTGCTATCAAAACTGATATCAAATGGCTGACGACAAGACCCCACCAAGCTCAATGATCCGCGTCCCTACTGCCTTAATTGGAGCAGTACGCCAACTATCCAAACTGCACAGAGAGGGACATGCAATTGCCTTGCTGCAAGGCTTAGAAGAATTGATATCCAAGTTTGATAGCAATATTGATATCGATGTTGCCCCAAGCAGTAAATCAGTTAAGCAGCTGGAGAAGAAGCTAGAAACAAAACTAGAGGCTATCTCTAGGCAGTTGGAAAAATTGGAACGAGCGATCGCTTCTGGTAGATACAGCAACACCAAACCTCGAAGACAAGCGCACCCGTACCAACAGCCCCAAGTTGAATTGCAACCCCGGAAAAATGAAAGTCTTGCTCCAAGACTCGGTGTTACTCCCCAAAGCCTCATCACTGAAAGAGAAAACAAGAGTGCCAAAGAATTTATCAGTTGGTCGCGTAACCGTGACCCCATGAGCGTGGGATGGGAATGGAATGTAAAAGACGGACTTTACCATCCGGTGAAATAATTCCAACTGTCTCCGCAATCGGGTTCATTTAAGTCCCGATAGTAATTAGCGATCGCTAATATGTAGGTGGTTGCCATTGCCTTTAGCACTATCCCTTGGACAATCGCACGGACAGAATTGGCAGAGCGCCCGAATATCTTACAGTCCCTTAGAAGCTGCTATCTTTCGCAGGCTTTCTACTACGAGATACCCTGAATTTTGATGCTTGTTCTCCAGCAACATCTGCTCAATCTTCTGCCGTTCGGCAGTATCAGCGTCGAGGTAAAAATTAAGCAATAGCTCCACAAACAGGTTGTTGTTGTTAGCTGCCTGAAAACTTAAGTCGTTAAGCATTGTAAAAATGGTGGTTTTACATTTAGTAGTCTGTTTCAATTCTCTTCATAAATAACAGAATGATAGTCTGTATTTAAACCCGTGGCAAATGCAAAGCACTACTATCACCAGGGCGAATGTGAATGTAACCTGATGTTGTAGCAATATCCGCGTGTCCCATTGTTTGCTGAATCAAAGGAACGGGGGTTCCTTTCTCGGCATTGTGTGTCGCGTGGGAGTGCCTGAGCCAATGACAACTAACTTTCTCCATCAGCCCGGCCCGAACGGCAGCATCTTTAATAATTGGATCAATATTTTGACGATGAAGCGGCTTATTTTTCCCGTTACGACTCTTGAAGACATAGGCATCCTTGGGCGCGTCCTTCCTGTAATCTATCAACTCCTGCCACAGATATTCCGGCAGTAAAATGTGACGGAATTTGTTGCCTTTACCCAGAACAGTAATCTGCCCCGTTAGATCGCGTGGCGTAAAGTCCTTCCACCTTAGTCCGACTAACTCCGACACCCGCAACCCAGCCACATATAAAAGCTTTAATATCAATAAATCCCGAATTTTTTGAGCTTTATAACGATACTTGGCTCTTTCGGTGAGGCGAATCATGAGAGCGATATCAGTTAAAGTCAGCACCTTTTCATGCAGTCGCTGGTCAAGCTTCTTTAACTTAATCGCAGCACCGGGGTTTACCTTGATATAGCCTGTCTTGTAACCAAAAGAAAGCAGACTTTTGACCGCCGCCATATAGGTTTTGATAGTAGGCGCTGCCAATCCCCGGTTATGTAAATATTCAGAAAACTCCACCATATCTTCAACAGTCGTGTCTCGGATCGCCTTCCCCACCCCTGCCAAAAATCCGGTGAACTGCGCCGCATAACGCAAATAACATTTTTGGGTACTTTGCGGTTTATCGTGCAGCCACAGTTGAACTAAGCGCTGTTGGGCATCGACTGGCGCTAAATGAGCTAGTTGCTTACCTCTGGATTTGACTACGACTACTGGTGTCATAATACTCGCGGATCTGAAACAGACAAAAGCCTAATTTTGTCTCCTTCATACACATACACCTGTTCGGTAACAACCAAAAGCATTTCTACTAAATTCTTTACCGAATCCCTGATATCAATTCCCAAAAACTGCTTTTTCTACAACCAGAACCCATATTTAAGTATTTCTATTGCTGACCTTGGGTGTCCTAAGCATCCCTCCCAAGCAAAAGCCTAAATCCACCTCGGACTGCGATCGCCGAGCAGACCGAAGTGAAATGTACAACCAAACTTCCAGATTCCCAAAATTGGGAATGCCAGGAAAATGCAAGTATGGGCCGAACTGTCCCCCCTGTTCAGCACGGATTCAATGGTTGCGCTTAACTGTTTCCAGATATACACATCTCGGTTCAATTCCCATAGCACAGTTTACTCGTGAGTACTGCCATCAGGCATAATAGCGCCAGCGAGATTTGCTCTGCGATCTCCTTGTCCCAGGATTGCACCACTTATATTAGCTTCCTTCAGGTTGGCTTTTTGTAGGTTTGCCTTCTCCAAGTTAACTCCGCGTAAATCAGCTAAGGTCAGGTTGGCTTCACTAAAGTTTACATAACTAAGGTCAGATCCACAAAGGTTTGCTTCACTTAAGTTTGCCCCACTTAGGTTGCCATATAAGAACACTCCAACAAGATTTGCGCCAGTCAGATTAGCGCCACTCAGATTGGTACTTGAATTAGTAACATTATCGAATTTGGCATTACTCAAATTAGCTTTAGTGAGGTCTGCTGCCGTTAAGTTGATCTCTCCCAAGTATGCGTGACTCAAGTTTGCTTGATTCATGTACGAGTGAACCAGTCTTGCAGTCTTCAGGTTAGCTTTAGAAAAGTTGGCTCCCGTCAAGTTTGCATCAGTAAAGTTTGCAGATTCTAAGTTTGCCTGACTCAAGTTGGCTCCTTGCAGTTCTGCTCTACTTAGATTTACCTTATAGAGGTTAGCACCAGCTAAATTAGCGTTTTGTAATGATGCACCTGGAGCAATAAAATACGCACCAGCTTGAGCAGCATCAAAGCCCGTAGGAAATATAGCTGTTGGGTCGTAATAGCTATGCAGAAGATTAGTTCTTTCAAGATTAGCTCCGTCCAGATTTGCCTCCATCAGGTTTACCTGACTCATATTGGCATTACTTAAGTCTGCTCTCATCAG
Organism: uncultured Nostoc sp.; assembly: GCA_964252435.1. GTDB lineage: Bacteria > Cyanobacteriota > Cyanobacteriia > Cyanobacteriales > Nostocaceae > Nostoc. Next base: position 28,138 of record CAXUOL010000005.1, on the reverse strand, counting down.
CTTTGACTGTCTCATGTTTGCCCCGCTCAAATTCGCTCCACTTAGGTTTGCCATGCTCAGATCAACCCCTCCAGATAGTTGAGATCCACTAAGATTGGCTTCACAGAAATTAGCCTCTCGCATATATGCTTGACTTAAATCAGCCCTATTGAGGTTGGCTTTTTTCAGTGTTGCTTTCTCTAGCTTTGCCGATTTCAGTTTTGTCTTATGAAGGTATACGTTATCTAAGTTAGCTCCAGTCAAGTTAGCACCAGATAAGTCTGCCTCACTCATATCGGCTCCTTTGAGATTTGCACCAGTCAAGTTTTGATTACTTAGGTTAGTGCAACTGAGATTTGAGCGAGACAGGTTTGCATTGCTCAGATTGATTTTGCTTAGAGTTTTTCCACTCAAATTTATCCCTGCCAGATTAATCCCTGTAAAGTCTCGTTCTCCAGCGTTATACCGCTTTAAAAATTCCTCAGTATCAACAGGTATTTCATGGTTGGGTTCCTCTGCTGCATAAATTCTGTTGACTAACCACATTATTTTCTCAATCTGGAATTCTTGAGCGCTGAAAGCTCTCTCTAATTCCGGCTGCTCCTCAGCTACATTAATTTGCTCATCTGGCTCAGTTTCAGCAATATCTAGATTTTCAGAAATAGCAATTACATCTACACACGCTAGTTGTTTTTCGGGCTTTTCAACACGTTCAAAAAACTGCTTTACAATCTCCGTATCATCAATAATCGTCTCTTTAATAGATGCGTCAATAGTGTGGTTATTATTCAAGCCATTACTCAAATTAGACGAAAGATAGAACTGCTGTTGCAACTCGGCGACTTGTGCAGTTAAGTGCGCGAGTGCCTCTTGCATACTTTGGATCTGCTGTAGTTCAGTCCGATTATTAAATTCTTGTTTGATTTCATCAAAATAGCGTTTTAGCCATGCAATATTTTGCTTGCGGAGATTTTGCTCCTCTTCTATCTGTTCAATTCTGGAAGCTAAAGAGACTAAATCTAGTTCTGAGTCAGAGATATTCACAGGTTTATAGCCAAATAAGGTGTGCCTGATGATAGTGAGTTAGCAAAAACTGTATTTGTCCAACCCTATATATAAATTTCCCAAGTTCAAGCCTGGAGTAACAGCCACTACCTATGAGAGAGCTTTTACTACCCACCACCAAAATCATCAGTAACCCGCAATCAAAGAATAATCTCTATAGCTATTCCAAAAATACACACTTATGGAATTAGTTTAATATTGCCAAAGCTTCCTTGATTTTATCTTTAATAACTCCACCCTTAGCGTGTAATGGTAACGCCTCATCAAGTAGCTTAACAGCCTTTTTTAATTTGCTCCGTACCTGCTTCAATTCCTTGCCTAAATCTGAAATCTGCTGCTTAGTGTTAGGAACTTCTTGAATCTCTACTAGCTGACCCTCTTTGACTTGACGTACCAGTTCGTCAATTTTAGCGCTAGCACTCTTATGCTTTTGGAGCCATTCAACAGTTTCATCGAGCAGGGTGAAGTTGTGCCGGGCTTTTGGTTTGTTTCCCTGCATAAGTGAAGAAGGCCCCAACCTTAAATTATCCTTGGAATTTGGGTGTAGAATCCTTTTCTTTTTGCCAATAGTTCCGCGCTTTACTTTGTTCATATTCCATTAATGTGTATATTTGGATAAGTCCATTTTAGCGTAGCTTTAAATGTCTAATTATCCAGTAGTGTATATAATTGGATAGCCAACATGGACTAAAAAATATCTAGTCATTTAACTGCCTCAAAATTCCAGCCGAATTCGCGTTTTTTAATCCGTCGGATTTTTGTATAGAGTTGGCTGAAACGGGCTGCTAGATTTGTTTTGAGCAGTCTAGAGTGCAAAAAAAAAAATAGCGTTTTTTATCTAGGGTTTGTCTTGAGTGAGCAGAGGAGTTATATTGCCACTGTAACGATGTCTTAGCCTGAGTCTTGAGGCAGTCCGACCAATAAAAAGCACCCGACAAAACAATCAAGTGGGTGCTGCTAATGGTTATCTAGAATTTGTCTAAAGCTTATCTAGAGGTGCGCCGATTTAATAATTTTTGCACTTACTACGGTTCCGCCTATTCCAAGTGTGCTTCCAATGCCAGAACATACTGTAGCTAAGTAAACTGCTACTGGCGGAGCGACTGGAGCAATAAAAACATCAGATGCATAACAGATTGCTGTCAAGCCTGCTACGCCACCTGCTACACTACCCGCATTCTTAGCGAATTCTTGCAAAAAATCCTTAACAAAGGAGTTGACTACCGAACCAGTATCAGCAAAGTCTGAAGAACTAGTAGCAGCGAAGGCTGGGCTAATAAAACAATTCAAAGCAATTACACAGGTCAGAAATACTGCAAACAGAGAGCGAACGATTTTCACTGGGAACATAAACATTTTTTTACTAATTGAAATGGCATTATTAGTTTGATGCTTAATTCCAGTGTTCCCACCTCCAGAAAGCACTTTGTAATCGTGGAGCATTCTTCATGCTTCCCAAACATAGCCCATGCGATCGCCTGTCCCTTCCACGCGCCCCCAACCAGCATCAGCAAGGGATTGGAAGAATAAACGCATATCATCAACTGTGAATTTCACTTCACAATTACGTGTAGAAGCAGATGGCATTTACAAGAAAATTGACGGTAGTCCAAAGCTAAAAAGCTAATTTTATAAAAAGCTAAAAAGATAAATTATTAAATTTAATATTTGACAAAATGATTAAATGACTCTATGTTAAATAGCTAATTTAATAAATATATTTATGCTGACAATAACCGTAAGCTCCTTGAGTGGCGGTCAGGGTAAGACGACGACATCCCTGTTCCTGGGTCGGCTGCTATCACGCCAGGGTTTTCCTACCTTGATGCTAGACTCCGATCCCCAACATAACCTCACTACCTATCTGGGTTTCGAGTTAGAACCCAACCAACCAACACTATTGGAGTTTCTCAAAAAAACAGTCGCACCAGAAGATTGCATTTACCCGACTCAAGATAACGACAATTTATTTTTAATCCCGTCCGACGATCAACTTGATACCGTACAGGATTATTTATCTAACAGTGGAGTTGGTGCAACCTTACTCAAGCGGCGATTGGAAGCCATCAGCAAAATATTCAAAGTGTGTATAATTGATGCCCCACCTCAGCGATCGCAAATTTGTTTGACAGTGATCGGCGCAGCAGATTATTTGATTATTCCCGCAGAGGCATCAGTTAAAGGTTACGGTTCACTCGTGCGGACGCTCGACTTATTGAACGGCTTGCAAGATGTCGGTGCAACGGATGCCCAAGTATTAGGTGTTTTACCGTTCCGCGATCGCTGGTTTGGTAAAACGCAAGCACAAGAAAGCCGGGCTGCTGTAGATGGTATGCGCGACGAAGTGGGTGTTGAGTTGGTTTTACCCTCAATCCGCGAATCAGAACGCTATAAACAAGCTATCAACAAACGTACAACCCTCTCGCAGTTGGGATATAACGACTTGGAATATCCATTTGAAATTTTAGTTGAAAAAATTCGTACTTCACTTGGGGGTAAATAAAAATGTCAGATAACGTACTCAATCAATTACGCAACAGACGTAATCGCCCGACAGTTGAACAACGCCAGGATGCACTCGTCAAGAAAGTAAAACCCCAATCAGAAGAACAAAACTCACCACAGGAAGCAAGCCCAGTTACCGAACCAGCCAACCCAACTGCTGCACCAGCAGACACAATCGCCGAACTCCAAGCCGAACTTGAAAAATATCCCGAAACCCGACGGCATTCAGCGATCGTTTTAGAAAAAGACCTAGACCAAGAATTGACACGGTTTTGTAAAGACAGGGGAATTACAGTTGAGGTATTTCTAGAAGCAGCCTGGGCTATTGCTAGTGCCGATAACGCACTTGTTGAAAAAATCACTACAGAAGCCAAGCACCGTTACGACCAACGTAAGCGAGTTGGGCAAATTAAACGGTTAATTACAATGTTGAGCAACTCGTCCAAAAAAACATAATGATCGTCTTAGTGAAAAAGAGGAATAAAATAAGCGATCGCTAATCAAGTGCTGGTTCGGCTTAAAGAGTAAATTAATTTTATCGGTTTAATTGGGCATTTTAACTATAGGGATTATCTGTAACTCCTATCACTGCTCCAATTTCAACGTAATTTTATGATTAAATATTGTCGTGACCAAGCCAGAGAGGAACTTTGGTTAATGATGGGTGGTGGAGCCGCAGCCGGAGTTGCTGGTGGTGTTCCTCTTATCGGTGCGCTTACCTTTAATGCTGGTTTAACTGCTGTACAGACAGCTGTAGTAACTCGGATTGCCCAAGTTTATAATGTTGATTTAATGGCTGCTGCTGGTGCAGGAGGAATAGGCGGAGCAATCACAGCGATGGGTGGAGGACAGTTACTTTTCAGGATTGGCGGTGGTATAGCAGGATTTATTCCCGGTGTCGGGCAAGTTGTTCAACCAGCGATAGGGGCTGGTGCAGTTAAAGCATTTGGAGAAGCTGCTATTGCCTATTTTGAAAATATGTATCCTGACAAAATTTACAGTTCGGACTAGTTAAAAAATGCCGCTTAGAGCTTTTATTGATGAACAAGAAGTGCTAGCACCTTTAATATCAGATGGTGACTGGGAAGCTTTGAAACTTCAGCGTAATAAACAGGTTTGTTTACCCTGCTGCAGGGCAGATGGATATCTACGCACTTCTAAGCAAAGCACTAAGCATTTTGTCCACAAACACAAAACGGGTTGTGATTGGAAACCAGAAACTTGGCAGCATCTTTTAGCTAAAACTGAAATTCTTCGCGTATGCCAACGTTTAGGATACGATGCAAAAACAGAAGTTGCTGGTTCCGATTGGCGTGCTGATGTTTTAGCCACTAAGCCGGGTAAACAAGGTTTAATCCAGATTGCCTTTGAGGTACAGTGGAGTCCTCAAACAAAAGAAGTTACGCAGGATAGACAAGCCAAGTACAAGCGAGATGGAATCCGAGGCTGCTGGTTTTTTCAAAGACCCCCTGAATCTGGCGTGAGCCATGATTTACCAATTTTTAAGCTCAGTTTAGATTCTGATAATTCTTTAGTTGTACAAACTAAAAATAAATCAACTCCTCTTTCCCAGTTCGTTGAAGATTTATTATCAAGACGCATTCGTTTTTGTGACCATTACCAGCTTAAAAAAACACAGAATGCCAAACTAGTATTTTTTCCTACCGAATGCTGGAAGTGTAAAAAACAATCCTATATATATTATTTAGAAAATCCTTATTATACCTGCTGTGGAGAAGAAGTAGAGGATTATTGTTGTGAAATACCTCGAAGATTCCGCCCAGAAGTTATTGCTGCTGTTAGAAGTTTTTTAAAAACAGACGCAGCTAAAAAAATTCGGATGGGAGAAATTAAAACCCGTTATAGTAAGACTGTGGAGGACTCTTACATTTCCTTTGGATGCTCTTGGTGTAATGCACTGTTTGGAGACTTCTATTATTTTGATGAAGTTAATAATGCTATTTATGGTGATGATGGTTCCACCCACACTGTCTGGGAAACACAACTATCTGTGACTGACTCCAATATTTTGGATTACGAAGCCCATTGGTGTTACCCAGAAAATAGAGATTTTTGCATCTAAGAATATGTGCCACTAAGGGCATGAATCTATTCATCTAACTCCGGCTCGTGAAGATTTTTAGGTTTTATTCTAAATAAGTTCTGATATTGAGTCGCAATCAGCTTCTTAGAGAAAAAGGCGATCGCCTGTGGTGATAGTGGAGAAATAATCAACGGGAATAAATTATCGTCCCATCTTTGGGAATAATAAACCTGTAGACTTGCAAAGCTAAAAAATCAAATATAGAAAATGCTTGATACCAATACCTCAATTGCTGTCACTTCTGTTGATTATTCCAAGCTACAGGAATTGTTGGAGGCAGGGAATTGGGCAACAGCGGATAAGGAAACTTTAGCAATTTTGCTTAAACTAGCTGGTCTCGAAAACCAAGACAAGATGGATGTAGAACATATTGAAAAAATATCTGAGTCAGACCTAAAGACAATTGATCAGTTATGGGTGAATTGCAGCAATGGTCATTTTGGTTTTAGTGTGCAGAAAAATTTGTATACACAAGATATATCTTATCTTTGTTCTCAAGTTGGATGGATACGTGTAGAACCTAAATATTATGCTTGTCAGGGAAGATTTTATATTGCCATATATTATGATGATATTGCAAAACAAAAAGGTCACTTACCTGCCTGTATATTAAATTCTGCTTTAAGGCATAATCCACTGGTGTATGGTTATTGCGATTGGGGTCATCCAATTGGTCACAGAAAAAGAAAATCAGCCGAATTCTATATTGATAGATGGTGCGAGACTCACTTAGAAGTTTTAAAACATATTCACTCCCTCTTATAGGCTTTGCTTTATAGTTGCAGGTCGCTACAACTATAATTCTAAAAGAGCTTTCCATACTTGCAATACCACGCTCCATCCCTCCGCTCAATAATTAGAAAGTGTTGAGGATAAATAATGCTTGCTGTTGACATAAAACTTGCAATATACCAAAAAAAATCTCAATCGCCATAAGAAAAGCTTAATAGCCTCTAACCACAATTCTTATTTGCGCTAGAGTCATAAAAATTAATAAATTGACTAATTATAGTAGTGTGATTTGAACGATATTTTTGCCAAACGGTCACGAAATGCTTCAAAACTCATTAGGACAAGATATACTTCATACTTTAGTTGTGAGTCGTAAGAATGATAATCGTATAGTTAGGGGGAGACAAGGGTGAGCAAGGCTCACCCTTGTCTCATTAATGAATAGAATGGGAAGAAGCTGCCAACGGCAGCTTCTTCCCCCCACCTGCATGATTATCATTCTTATATCGTTGACTGTGATTCATGCCCAACAGTGTCTCGCTTGGGTTTGCGTTGTCCAACCCGTGTGCCTGACTTTTTCTCGCGGCTCTTATCTGTTTGCTGTTGCGTGTCCTGGGTTATCGTCTGAAGGTCAGCACTGGAATTACTAAGTGGCGTTTCAGTAATTTCAAGTGTTTGAGTAGATGTAGTTTTCTTGCGAGTCTGCTTCTTTTTTGGGGCTGACTCTACGGGGATCTCATTTGCTGTTGTGGTCGTGAATTCTTGTGGTGCAGGTACGTCTGGCTTTTTCCGAGTCCGCTTTGTTTTAGGTGGTGACTCTGTTTTCGATGAAGTCCCAACGCTACCAATGAGCGGAGTTTCAGAGGGGACTGCACTAGTCGGGACATCGGTTGAACCCATCCCTATTTGTAGCAAATGCCATAAGTGTTCGCGGCGGCTCTCCATATAACTAAGTTTTTCTTCGCCCTCAGTTGCTTCTATGGCCATGCGTTCACACTGCGCTAGCGTTAGGGTATGTTCGTGTAATTGTTTTAAAGTTAAAGCTTGATTTCCATCATCTAATGCCGCCGCCACAGTTCTGATGAGCCAGTCTTTTAGTACTCCAAGGCAGCCAATAGAATGTTCATAGAAGTAAAGCCAATGCTGCATTAATTCAGGAATATTAGTATTAAGAGGTACTTGCTTGAGGAGTGCCAATAACGCTGCCTGGAAATCCAAACGGTCTTGTTCATTTTGGTACAAATAGCGCGGAAAGTGGATATCCAGACCGCGCCGGGATGCTTGACCACTTAAATTGCGGAAATTTAACAGTTCGTAAGTACCAATCAGGATGTGTAAAACACCTGTAACATTGGTCATGGATTTAATCCAATCCAACTGGTCTAACAGCTTGCCAGCATTACTTCCAGTCCCAATCTTCATTAAATGTTGCGCTTCATCAAGGATAACCGCACGTACACCACGTTTGGTTATCGCTTCTTCTAATGCGTGGCGCAGTTCTGGAGAATCATTAAACTGCGAAGTTTTGCTACTACGTCCACGCCCTTTTTTCTCCCATGCCTCCGACGTATCGATGTCCACAATGCTACGACGCTCGTAGAATGGCTCGTCCAAAAGCTTGAGCGCAGTCCGGTAATAGTCAGTTCGATTAAACACGCCACTGTCAGGTGGACGTGTCTCTATGAGCAACAGAGGTAATTGAGGTGCATAACCGTTGCGGTAGCTTGAGTCATTTGATACAGAATCCTCACTGTGAGGAGCATTTAAACGTCGAGCAATTTGCCGTATCATCGTCGTCTTGCCCACACCACTTGGACCATAAACCAACACATGAGCAAATCCGGCTGGTTCTCGAATCGCACGCATGAGCAGCATATCTACCCGTGCTAACTGTGGATGTAAAACTGCATACTCCTTAAATTGAGTAAGTAAGTTGATGTCATCGCTCCTGTTCCTGTTTAAATCCATCTATTTGTATTCCGCTAATATTGGCAGTGAACTTAGATCCAACGGTTCAACGTTTCGAGATGGTACGTGCTGTGATGTAATATCTTCACTCTGTTGTGCCAATACAGCAAATGTTGAATGAACTTGGTTTACTGATGGAACAGAAGAATTACTAGACGTTAAATTGTCTAGTAAACGTTTACTTTCCAAATCACGCAATCTTTGCAGCAACAAGGCTTCATGTTCTTGGACATTGGCAATGAAGTCAGCTAAATGTTTAGCGTTCAAATTTGTCGCCGTGGCGCTACGTTTGTTCAATTGCCTAATTTCTTGTGCCGCTAACAACACTTCTTTTTCAGTGCGTCCAACAAAAGTACTGTAATACTGAGAGATACATCTCACCCAACGCCCATCAACATAGGCGTAAGCAACTCCCATATCAAAAGGGTCGTAGCGTACTGGTACTAATGTTTTTTCTACATTGGGATTGCGGAAAGCATCACTCCAATAGTAGAGATAATTGACTTTAACCCCATATCCCGGCTGAACTTTCGCCTGACCTTTAGGGGTAGAAGGACGTGTTGCCATGAGGAACTCTTCGTTATAAGCAATTCTTCGGTGCAAGCGTTCTCCGGCAATTGACAACCCTTCGTTATAAACAACGCCACAAGACGCACCTAATGAGTCGTGATGATTTGAGTCGTAAATGGAGTAAGCCCACTGGGTCAAGTAAGTATATAAATCCCCCAAATTCCAGACAGCTAACTGTTTTGGGTCAACAGTTTTGGTGAGTTGGCGCGGCTGTTTACTTGCTTGGGTATTACCTAATAGGTTATAGATAAACTCAGTATTTGTCGTCCCAAATAATCGTTCAATTACTGACCCAAAACGGGGTTTGCCACCAGGTCTTGTTTTCTTGGTGCAGTGGTAGCGTGCTAGCAAGGTGTCAAAGTATATACTGTGGAATTCTTTGCCTCCATCAACAACAAGTGTTGAGGGAAAACGACCTTGGCGCTGGACTAAAATACGTAGCCCCATCATGCAAGACCTGTAAGAAGGTGCATCAAAAGTCAGATAAACTGCCAAGATTCGCCGGGAATAGGCATCGGTCAGTAATGTTAGCCAAGGTCGCCCCAGTAGCCGGCCTGTAGCAAGTGATCGTAATTCAATATCAAGTTCGGTATGGTCGATATGAACTATCTCCAGAGGACGGTTTCCGTGAGGACGAGTATTTAAAGCTAGTTCCCAGACAAAAGGCTCTGTTGCGTATGCGGCTTTTGCTCCCTGACGCTTTAATGTCTGCTCATGGGTTGGGCGTTTTTTTAAACGCTGGTAGAAAGTGCGGTTACTAAGGGGTTGTATATTTAAAGCTGTACAGGCTCTGACATACGCCCGATATACTGAAGCACCTGTCGCTTGTCTTGGTGTTTCAAAATGCTCTTTAATAAATTTATCTAATAATTCACTTGAATCTGTGGGCGATTTTGGTTGACGATTCCCTTGCTGATGTGTGCGTGGTAGCAACCCGACATAACCGCAACCTAAACTTGCTTCTGCTTCACGGAACTGTTGTACCCATCTACGCAAGGTACGCTCTTTGATGTCCTTATAGATATCTGTATGGCGCTGGAAATATGCTTGTACTATATTAAATTTTCGGTTCGCTTCTTTTAAGTGAACAGGATTTGCAGACTCCATTAAAGTCCGTACTGTTTCATTTATAGTTGCATCTGTAACTCCGTTATGGATTTTAATGGTGCCACTATCGAATAACTGGAGAAAAAATGCTGTGGGCAACTGTATTGGGAAGCCGGACTCTGGTAATAGCGTGGTTGTTGTCTCACCATAGTTAACTAAAGTCCATAGCGCCGAATCCCACATTAGGGATGTGTTAGGTAGCAGTGTTGTGGGACTATAGGTCGGGTTCTTTGTAGTCACTCCTACAACAGATGCTTGTGTATAAGCGTCATGAGTTTGTTGACTTACCCATAATCTTGTCCGCCAATGTTCAACTAAGGGGACAGCAGACAAATCCACGTACAGACGCTCAGTTGCAATCATGATGTATATGTCATTGGCACATACATCATTTAATTCTTGTAGCAATGCTGCAATCGTGATTCCTGGATTTGCTTCTAGGTAAGCCAGAACTATCGAATGTACATCTGTTGTCAAATTTGATTTAAATCCCAGGTAATCTGACAAAAACATCAAGTTCTGGGTAAAGACGGGATTTAATTCGGCATCAGTACGAACGCAGTATTTTAGACCAAATTGTGATGCGTGTGCTTCTCCTGGTGGGCAATGCCAATGACCGGATGTTGTTTTTTGATAACGCCCAGGATATTTTTGTGCTAATTTCTCTAGTTCCTTAACTGTTTTCCATTCCTCCCAGCACACACCATCATGACGTAATACAAAAAAGTCAGGGGTATGATAATGACCTATATTACGCCCAGCTTGATTTTTATACTGGATTTTGAATGGTGGTGGCTGGTCGTAGAACTCTAAAACTTGTGGGTCATGTTCCATCAGGTAAATCGCCCACAATTCCACTGTATGGCTCTCGAATTGAATTGTGACCCCCATTTTTGAACTAGGGTACACGCCACAAACGTTCTTGGTTCGTCCTTGTACCCGACGTGAGGGTGGAGATTTCCTTATTTGTGCAATCAAATCAATGGTATTGGTTGCTAGTTGCTGTTGCCTACACCAATCTTCAAACTCGAATTCGTTCATTTGAGCCTCACCTCCGGGAGCGTGACCTATGTGATACAAGGACGGCTTTGTTGCTTCACTACAGTCTCCTAAAAATACTTATCAACGTGCATTGAATCATATCTTAGTCAGTTTGAACCATATTTTGTCATCTAAGTTGTATCTCAGAGTGATTTTTAGAGAATTATTCGGGAGAAGTTTTCTCTTTTTAGTTATGACAACTCTAGGCTTTATTATGATTCACAATCAGGACACGCGGCCATAATTTTATGCAAACTTTTATGTGATATTTAGGCTATAACCCTTGAAATGTCGTTAATTTTTGGTCAAGGTATGATTCACAATTTGGTCATCCAGGGGGTAAAAGCACAAGTAGATTACTCTTATCCCAGAACTGGTAATTAAATCGCAGAAGCAATTTTGAAGATCAGGAAATGCCAAGAAAATCCCAGCAACGTTATCCAGAAAATTGGTCAGATATCGCTCTGGAAGTGAAACAATCTGTAGGCTGGCGCTGTTCTAAGTGTGGGTTGCAATGTATTCGCCCAGGTGATGATACGTCCGAACTCTCCCGTTCCCTTAGAATGGCATTAACGCTGACTGTGCATCATAAAAATTTTCTGCCAGAAGATAATCGTCGGTCAAACTTATATGCCTTATGCACAGCTTGCCACCTCAGTTTTCATACGCGCCGCCGGGGGAATGTATCGCTAGGACAACTGTCTCTATTTTGATCGTATTAGTGACAACGTATAACTACCCAATGTTAACAAGATTAAGGCTCTATCTGCACACTCCACTCAGACCAAGGTTCACATTTTGACAGAATACTTCTTTCAAAACCCATTATGTTTCTATCAAGTTTTTCTTTAGTTTCATCAGAAAAAATATTGCTGTACCATTCTCTAATACGACCACTGCCAGCACCACTAATATTAGTCATTTGATAATAATCAGCAAGGCTGCGCTACTCTTCATTCTCCCATGCCAGTTTCTCAAACAAGTAAAAGATCAAAGCACCTACTGGTTTAAAGTGAGCTACTTGATTCTCAAAGTTATTTGTATGTCCTATATATGCAGTGGTAGCTGCAAGCAAGCGTCCAGATTTCTTTAACGCAAGGTCTGGGCTGAAACATTTCTTTAACAAAAGAGTATGTTGTGATGAAGCCCACGATCCTAGATCAGCTACACAAAGTAGGTCAATCATTTTTCTGGGATGATCAACTAGCCTGCGATCTTCTTCAATAAGCTTATTCGCAATATTTTCCACTGGTGTTGACATATCTCCCTTCCAAGAATGAGAATGTGCTACTAGCCCATATATTATTGGAGTATTTAGGTCTTTAAAGGGAGAACCTTTTCTTGGCGTAAACAATGACTTTATTGCAATACAATTTTCTAACGCTTCAGTAATATGAGCAGCCTTTAAAGTAACTTTGCATTCAAAAGCAGCAGCTACACCTGCTGCAAGATAAAGTTTTTTGTTGAGTAGCTTCTTGGGGTAGCATGACTTTAGTACGATTACATCAACTTGAGGACTTGTTTTGCCATCCTGGCTTATAATTCTACCCTTCGTCACAACTTGATAAGTAGGTGGCAACCAATCCCTCAATAACTCTGCCCAGTTCTCCTCTCCTTGATCTCCAGCAGTTCCAGGATCTTCAGTAGCACGTTTTTGAATCCGGTCATACTCAAAGGACATTTCTTGACTTATTTGCGACATGAAATCGAAAAGATCATGACTTTTGACTTCTTTCAATTGCTTTCATCTCCCTTGATAAAAAGCTAACTTATGAGTTGTCTTAACCTTACCAACAGACAGTCATATATCTGACTCACTTACTGTCTAATAATAGATTTCCCCTCTGCCACGACTTTATAACGCGAAGTTTCGTACTAAAGCAAGAAAACTGCATTCCACTCCTGCACTCAACCTACTAAATATGATGCCAGATATGATTACAAAAGTTAACTCGGATTATCCTATAACGTAGAGGTTTTCTGCCCCCTCTGGGCTTTAGAGACTTAAAGTTTTATAGATAAACAATGCTGTAGTTTCTTACTTGCAATCCCTTATTCATGACTTTAAACTAGGAATAACCTATCGACAAATTAGAATCAATTATGAATATTAAAGAAGCGATGGAAATACTAGAATCAGAGTTCAAAGGGTTGAATATTGTTAAAGCTGAATATTTTGAAGATTTAGATGAAATAGAAGAGTTCTCTCGTTATTGGGAATTCACTGATCGTCGCAGCGATTATGCAGAACATGAGATATACACTGTTGCTTACTATACAGTAAATTGTCATACACACGAAATTGACATTAACTGCGATATTTACGAGCAAGATGGGACTCCCTATGACCCAGCGGAAACGCTTCTAGAGTACTGTTGGTAGCGACCAAGATTAAGACCCAACGGAAAATCAGTATTTCTGGCTTGATTTATTTTCCAAGGCTCAAAGCGATGTCTACGACGGTCTACGCCTACGCTAAAATCTCTGTCAATAAGTAGGGATTAATCAGATTATTTTCCAGTCTATTGAGAATAGGCTAGTCTTATTGACATGATGCGTCCGCCCTGCTCTATAACCCTAATAGAGTAAATATATAGTACCAAGTAGGGTAATATCCGCAGAAGCGATCGCTGTTGCTTTGCAAAAAAAAAGGTTTTTTGTGATTAGATACGTTTATCCCCAACAACCAAAAGCCCTCGGATTAGACCTTGGGCACTTGCTTCATATTGAAGGGCTTTCAACTCCGCCAACAATTTAGTTAATTAAGGTGTAACCACTATATCGTTGCGCTCTTTCTATAAACCAGTCTAGGAAATTGGGGAAAGTATCAAAATTAACTACATCTCGGACATTGAATTCATAAAGCATCCCAAAGCGTGAAAAAAATATCCCTAGACGATTTAACTCAATGGCATCCTCTTCCTGCTTTCTCTGAATAACTGACAGGGTATAATAACACATCAACTGATGAAAGACTCGGAGTTCAAGCTTAAGTTCTTTAACGGTCTTAAAATCCACAAGCAAATCATCAAGGATTAAATCGCCATCTGCGGCACGAACTAGTTGGGCTGCTTCCGTCCAAGTAGGATTCAGAATAATCTTCCCCGAAGACTTAAAAAGCTGAGGCTTTAATAGCGAAACTAAATTTCGCAAATCTTGCATATCTTGCTCATTAATTGTTTCCCAGCCATCATGAATATAGCCGACCCGCATAATTGCATCTAGCCTTCCTAGCAATAGGGCTGATCGGAGCAATTTATCTGTGAATTGTCCATTGGTCAAGAATTCTTGGTAATTGTTACGGGCTTGGTCGATAACATTTTTTGCTTGGTTAAACAAATCATTTTGACCCCTACGGTTAAAATGAGGCAAGGCATACTCAGCAATCCATTCTGATTCCTCTGCGTGAGGATTTTGATACTTGATATAGAAACGTAGTAAATAATCGAATACAGTACCCACCAATCGGACATCACTACCATTCGGTGCAGCAGCCAATATTTCTTGTTTTAGATCCAGTTTGGGCTTCGGGAATTCTGCTTTAAATCTTGCCTTAACATCTGGTAATTCAATAAAGTCACTAAGGCTCATAAATCAAAAATTGCTTTAAATCAATGACAAAACGGATAAATCAAAACCAGCCTAATTAAATCGGCTAGGGAAATATATGATGAATTATCATTGACTTTTTGACAACGATATAGATTAATCGCGTTTAATAATCATCATCAAGGAAGCACAGCAGAGTCTGTAAACATTCAGGGAGATATTCATACTGCTCTAAAATAATATTTGCCATTTCTAAATACCATTTATGGTAGGTTTGGGGATTTTGATGAGTGCGACCTTGAGAAAACCAGGTGTTGACTGTCCTCAGATCAACCCGGCAAACTTGAGCGATTAATTTTCGATCAATATCCCACAGAGTAATGAATGCCTGATGATCTAAGATTGGTTCTGCATAAATATATGCTTTCAATCGTTTCAATTGAAGGGAAGTTAAAGGTCGAGGTAATTTAGGACTACTCATTAAGCCTTACCCAATAGGCATTCGACCTCATCTTCCCAGGCAAAAGTTGCTTTTACCCAAGCAGTACTAGTTGAGCTTTCATCTAAAAAAAGAATATAGCGATACACCCATTGGCAACGATGGGCTGCATAGCAGAGGTAATAGCCAATTAATGTCCCCCACTCAGCAGCACCATCAACAGGAGTTAGGCGAACTCTATCACCAATAGCATAGTACGGGGATGGAATTGACGATAAATTAGGAAGCGCTAAGGATTGAGGATATTCCAATGTGATGGGAGCGGTAAAGGCATCAACTGAATGTGCGGTACGAATACTATGAAGATAATTGCTGACAAGTTCAAAGTTAATCGCTTGTAGTAACTGTTTTATAAGTAAGGCAGCAATTAAACTAGACTCGGATTCAGTGAGGATGGAATATGTCTGTTTTAGCGTTTCTAATAAATTGGTGAGAGCATAATCCTCCATCGCTTGAGAATAGCCTTTTTGATAAGCCAACTTACTCACAGTTGAAGTAGCTCTTGGTGTTTTAGTCATATTGTTATTGGAATGCGAACGCACACAGATAGCTGCTGATATTAAATTTCGGCTATTGGTTACTTCTGGGCTGAGAGATAATTGTCGAGATATTATCAAAATAAATGGATTTATTTCCAGATTATTTTATTGCCAACTGTACGCTTTTTACAGCCTAAGCAGCGATATCTCTCATCGTTTTGTAGCTTTAAATCTGCGCTTCCACAATGGGGGCAGTGTGGACTTGTACCAGATTGGTGGCTCCTTCCTATAGTCGAGATTGGTGGTAAATCTGCCATTGTACCAGTGGTTGCTGTGAAGGGGTTTTGGCTTTTACTGGCCAGTCCGTTACCAATCGTGCCAGAAGCTTTGGCAACCCTTGCCAGTCGTTTAACTTCTTCTATTAATGAATAGTTGAAACTAACCCTATCTAGATTCGGTAAGAAGTAAAGCTTGGGTGAACGGGAATCGACTAATAAGGCGACTCTCAACAATCTGGCATCGTCGGTAACTAGCTCATTCTTATGGTCAATGTATTCTTCAATAGCGTCTAAATTGCGAGTCAACTTCGCCAAGTTAGACTCACTGTTTTTACCCTTGCCGTAGGTATTCAGGTAATGTCTAATTTTGGGAATTCCAATGATTATCTCGGTAAACAATGACCTATCATCATTGGTAAAACCGGGGATTTGTTTGGTCATAACGGACTGACCAGACACAATCCAACCGACGTTATGGTGTCCAAACTGTTTTAGGATCTTCTTAAGATTTTCCCCTGCTTTGTATGGTTCACTGCAAGAATTTAGGGTGTTATCAAGTTCATCCCACACCCAGATTTGAAAGAATTTAGCAGCAAATGTGGGGTTTTGAATTCTAAAATTTCCGTCGTCTAGGCAATCATCAAAGGATTTAATCGCGGCTGTGGTATCGCCATACTGAAGAAAATGCTCTAATGGATAATTGCTATCTTTGAGTGAACCAACAGCGCCGGGATAGCTGACTGTAACTAAGGTGTGAGGCACTTTCTCGCCTTTGCCAGTATTGCCGCGAGTGCATCCTGCTTTGAGGATTTCGCTAATCATCACCGCAGTCGTTGGGGTTTTACCTACACCCGGATCTGCTATCAGCCGATAGCGGATAGGATGAGACGTAACGTAGTTAATAAATTCATCGGGAGTTCCCACCATCAATTTAATTTCGTCTGCTTTGATGGCTGGCTCCATACGATAACTGACCACAATACAGTCGGTTACTTCCAACTTTCTGACAGAAGTAATTTTGAATAATCCCAGCTTTTTAGCAATTATCCCAGAGTGTTTTAAAATCGCCTCTACAACGGAGGAAGGATGCACAGAGCGCGAATACCCATAGCCAACATCTACAATGCCGTCAGGCTTAATTTGGAACCCCTTAACGCTCAAAGCGAGACTGATATCCCTAAACAAGGTACGTGCTATTTCGTTGGCGATTTTCCCGTTGATATCAAAGCCAAAGTCACCATACACGGGTTCTATTAAATCACCAAGGAATTGTTGCTGTAGCTGACCTATACGCTCGTTTAGTAGCTCGATTTGTTCTAGATAATTCTGGCGCTCATGTGCGATCGCTTCCCCAACCTGATCTAAATTTTCGTTGTAGCTACTTGCTAAACTCTTGATAATTTCAGCTTTACTTTGATGACCGTGTGCCACCTTCTCGCCCCAGGATTGCAGCCTTCTGAATAACTGTATAGCTTCACTGGTTATTAAATCATGCTCCGAGTAAATTTTCTCTAGCTCCTGAGACTTGGCAAGTTGAAAGCGTTTATTAGCTTCAGATTCTACTTGAGTTTTAAAGTTAAATTCCCATTGCTCACATTCGGATTCTAGATATTCAATACGCTGTTTATCTTGCTGCGACTGGGTAAAAACTTGATTCAACTTGGCTTGTAGTTGAGCGATTAAGCCTGTGTTTTCTAGTTTGCTATGACCTAATGAGTTGATGGTATTTCTGGCTGACTTGAGTTCATCTTTCAGAGATTCTAGAAGGCTTGTGGCAGTGGACAGCCTGGATTTGCAGTTGTCAAATTCCCTGATAACTTTATGCAGTGTTTGACCTGCTTGTTCATTCTTACTTTCAGCATCGTTTAACAATCTCTGTGATTTAGTATCAGCAATAAAGTAAGTAATAAAGCTTGCTGGCAATGCTCCAACACCAAGCATAGAGATTAACTTCGCTGTATCGTTGGTAAACCCTCCAGAAGCGATGGTCAAGCCAGCGCACAAGCCAAATACACCAACTCCTAACCCGTGTATTGGTTTCATGATTTTAAATCTATGTAATCGCCTAACTGTGCCTTAAAGCTTGTCAGCTTTCCCTCTGACTCAATTGTTTTGAGTCGCAATTCCGAGGCTTTAATTTCTGCCTGCAACAGTTTTTGGTCTAGTTCATCTTTGCTATAGACGGAAATATTTGTATCAGCGATCGTCTTTACTTGACTGACATCTAAAGAAACTGATTTTTGGGTAGTTACTTCTTTTTGATTAAGGTAATCCAAATAATTCCCCTTAACTCTCTCAATCTCGGTAGCTGCTTGGATGCCAGCACCAAAAGCTTTTGAGTGTTTACCAATTACAGTAAATTTCTCGCGTGTTAAGTCGAGCGCGGCTCCCGTTAATTTGAGCGTTCGCGTCGCACCTTCATAGATTTTCATCCCTTTATCGAACTGGCTTTGAGTAGCAATAGGGAGCGTTTCGGGAGGATTTAAAGGGTCATTTATGCGGTAATCTTCTGGCTTAAATGCTGGCATCATTCCTGGTATCAAATCAGGAGTTACCGTCATCAAGCCAGGAATGCGGCTATCTATAGGAGTGGTGTTAGATGTGGCAGATATAGAGTTAGTGCTAGATGCCGAGTTTTGTTTACCTCTTGCTAGCTTTTCTGCTACAGCTTGAGCAGCTGCTTTTGTAGTGTCGATTTTAGCCATTGTTGAAAAATTTTCTGGTATTGAGTAGGGATTGATATTTAATTTCTAGTTGCCTAAATGCTTTGTCGATGTCACTAAACTCAAACGCCAACTCCTCATCTAAATCGTATTTTTTGAGGACTTGTTTTAGCTCTGTTTCATCCGTTTTTGCATCCTGAATTTGGCTGTTTAAGTCATCTTGCATGGTAGTATTGACGGGTATCTGATGCTTAAAAGCTCTCAATAATTTTGAGAGCATTAATTCTGGCTTTACCTGCTACCGACTGTGTTCCGTGCAGTTGGCAGCAGAAACTATTCTGCAAAACCTTCAAACCTAGATACCTCTGAGCCACTATTCGCAGCCCATTCCAGATAATTGAAATACTGCTTTACGTCACCAAAAGCCACATCACAATCGAAGCGCAAGCTTTTAAACTCTGGATGTTGGTGGATTTGTATAAGCAATTCTTGCGCTTGACAAACTAGCTCTGTCAAGGAATTAGCGCTCATCTTTACCTCTGGTTCAATGCCGGAAATTGTAAAAGTCATAGCGTTAATACTCTTTCTAATAACCAGTTAACGAAATCTAAAGGAGATAACAGGATGTTAATCACTCTCACACGATTAGGTTTTTTCCCAGTTTGGTGATGATGTCTTCAATTTCTTGGGTAAAGTCGGTTTCATCTGGAGTAATCGCTACAGGTTCTAAAGCCTTACTTGCTAAATCTCTAATCGCTCCCAGATATTCTTGCTTTTGGTACTGCCAGCGCTGATTGATGGACTCTGCTAATTCGGCATCTCGTACAGCTAAATTATTTAGGATCAGTTGATTTTTTACTTGTGCGATCACATCTACTAATTCAATTTCTTGCCCCGCTTGCCGAGTTAGCTGGTCAATCAGGGTGAGTTGGGCGTTGGATGTGGGGAATTGGGTAGGCGATGCTAAACCTTGCTGTTGCTGGGGCAGAGAGAGGGTCTTCTGTGGCTGTTCTGTAGTTGCCTCCGATGTTTCCTGTGGAGAAACTTCAGGCAATTGTGGCAGAAAGTGGGAAGCGATCGCTTCTAAATCCGCTTCCGAAACTACCTTTACAGTGTCAAAATCATCCGGGCGAACATGGCTTAAAGCCAGTCTTAAGCTTTGCTCTGTGGTCATATACCTTAAGCAAGCATCATGAATGCTTACTGTGTCTTCTGTTGGCATGGTTGGAGTAACCTTTTTTCGTGTTGCCATGATGATTTACGCTCCTTTATTTATGTGGTTTACTTGCTGGAATGCTTGCTGATAGCGGTATCTAGAAAAATCGTTAGGGTTTTTGGCGATGTACTGCTTTACACGTTCGCCGCGTCGGAGTTGAGCCATTAAGCGACCAACACGGCTTAAAACCCATGCTTGATAGGGTGATAGAGGCGATTCCCGGTCATAACTGCCATCGTGCTTTTTGGGGTAAGCATCCCTGAAACTAGGGATTCTCCAGAAGGCTAAATTCTCCCAAGTGACCAAGGTCGAGCGGCTAACACCCAAGACCTCAGCTAAATATGTCTTGGTGGAGGGGAAATCAAGGAAGGAGTCTAAATCTGTAGAATGCTTGCTCCGTCTAGGTTTCATCGGTTTACTACAGTAATCAATGTGAATCAGATATTAACTAACTAGCAATCAGAACAAGTACACATCAGGATGTAGCACCTAAACGCTAAACCCCTAACTGTGTAAGTCGTTAGGGTACTCATAGGAAACTAATTAGTGGCTTATTGTTGATTTATTGCATTAGTTTGCAATATAGCATAAACTGCATACTAGACAAGTAAATTTCTTTTGTCCCATAGCGGTATTAAGGCATGAAGTGCAAAAATATAGGCACTACAGGCTTAAATTTGTTATATGGATGAAACCAAACTTGTTGCTATTCGAGTAGAAATGCCTGACGAACTAAGAAATCAGTTCAAGTCAGTCGTAGCCAGAGAAGGAAAAAACATGAGAGATGTTTTACTGAATTTTATTAAAGACTATGTGGCGGAACGTGAATCGAGCCAAGGCAAGGGAGTGCTATGACCGAAGCGCTAGGAGGAGCCTACGAGACAGAAAAATCAGAGGTATCGCCAGATGCATTAGAGGCAGTAGAAAATTTTACTACTGCACTAAATAACTTTAATTGGCGGGCTGACTACTTGAGATTCTGCGACGTTCTGGGTTTTACACCAGATAGCTATGCTGAGGAAAAATACCAGCAATTTCGAGAACTGGTCAGTTATCTGGATTGCTTTGACAAAGAGGCGATCGCCAAAATGATTGAGGCAGGACAATGACTAACACACCAGAACAGCCAAGCCGACTTGACCGTATAGAAGAAATATTAACTAGAGTAGCCCAACAACAAGAACGTAATACAGAAGCAATAGCTGACTTAACAGATAACGTTACCCGTGTCTTAGGTCGTAGCGCAATTTTAGATGATGTACTGCTGGAACTACGCGATAGCCATGAGGAACTTAAGCAAAATTTTCTAGAGAATCAGCGCACTACTAATGCAGCATTGAATCAACTTGGCGCAATCTTGGTACAGCTAACACGGATTGATCCGCAAAACTAGGCGCAATCGGCAAGCTACGCAATTCGCATTATGCCAGCACTGGAACCCGAAGCCAAAAGATGGCTTTTAGTTGAAAAATGCAAAAACGGTTTTACAGTCAGAACTCTTGGATAGTTATACATTCTCTTGATTTAAGAGTTGCGATAAACCGACTAATAGCAAGCCTTTTGGGGACTTAGGAGTTGAATTATAAGTAGAAAAGTTAATTACTACTTTTATTTATTTAGGAGTTGCTGTGAACCCAGTCACAACAAGCCTTTTGTCGGACTTAGAAGTTAGATACAAGCAAAAAATAATTCAATACTTTTTATTTATTTAGGAGTTGCGATCAACCGAGCAATAGCAAGCATTTTAGGAATTTAGGAGTTGAGGTATAAATGAGAAAATCAGAATTGACTAAAATTTTGTTCACTATTCTCAATAAAGAACACACACGCGCTGGTGTGATAAAAAAAGTTAGTTCTGTCGTAGAATTAGGGATTCAAACGATATTACAGAAAGCTAACTATTGATTTTAAAGTAGGCTTTAACCCAGTCCTGGATAGGGTTTCAGCAATTAAAGAGTTTAGCTATAAATACTTGAACAAGGAAAATAATGAACATAAGATTAATAACTATCTTAAATGGACAATCACCAGCGCTGGTGACTTCATGGAAACTTACATTAGCTTTTCACAAGCCCTAAAGTATATTGTTCTATCTGTGCTTTTCTTAATTCAAAAGCAGACTATAACTCACTCACAGGAAGGTTTTCACTAAATCAGAATTAAAACGATAATGCTTAAGATAATTAAAAAAAAAATAGAAATTACATCAGTATTTTCAATAGAAAATCATAAGCGCTTGTAATTACAGGAGTAAAATATAGATTTTGTAGGGAGAAAATTTCGCTTATTTTCTCCCTACAGATCAAGAGTAGAGGGTTGGGGAATTGAACTTAAAACCTGTTAAGCGATCTGTAGCGTTTTACAACTATTTAGAAAATATGCATTGAGAAAAGAATTATCAATGGGACTAACAATACAGGTGAAATATTAGAGGTCATGCAGAAACTTGGCAAAACAAAATATGTTGCTAGTGATCTAGAAACATGATTTAGAGTTTATACTAATAGTGGCTTTGTATCTTAACCTTTACCTAGAGGAGGCATGTTAGTAAAGATTCTTCGGTTGAAGAGATTTTGACTCAAGTACCTATAGTTCAAGTATTTCAAGACTTCGAGCGTCTGGTGTTCCAAGAATTTAAAGATGTGATTTGCTTGGCGGCGATTCATCTAAAAATTCAACAAGAGGGATACCAGGGCGCTCTGCATTGGGGGCAAATACCACCAAAGTATACCTAGATCATAATCTAATTTTCTTGGTTTTCAACCAGGATAAGATAATTTTTTAGTGCCAACTTGGTATTTGCTTCCCCTCACTTCATCAATATCGGGAATCAAAAACCAAGCGAAAAAGAAATGCAAGCTAGCACCAACAGCCATTTCAGGCTTTCGATAAGCTCAGAGTTATCGAAAAAAGTCCATAATAATTTTTACTGGAACGGGATAAAAGGGTTTTTAGAGATTTTTCTAAACCTACCAAAGCCTCAGAGTCCTTACTGGGTAGTAGTTTGGAGGAGGTTTTACAGTCTTCTCTTTGCCCTGCAAAAATTAGATCAATTAAGGCGATCGCAGAAGAAAGATTTTCCCAAAATGGAAATTGTTTTTGTAAATCCTGGGGAGGTGAAAGCATGAGCAAATCACCCAACCTAGAGTTTAACATCGGCGATCGCTGTAGTTGGACTTCCGCACCCGATTGGTGGAATCCGACAGGAGAGAAGATTCGAGACATTCAGGGCGATACAGCTTTGCTTGATTACTCGGCAGTTGTAATCCCAATCTCACATTTAATATTGATTAATTCTGCGCCAAAGTTAGAGTCATCGCCATCTGAGAAATCAAAACTTTTCCCAGTACTGGGAAAAATTACCCTAAATAAGGGGGTAGCAGCATGAGTAAGCTTACTACCTGTTCCTTAAGTCAGCCATGTGAAGTGTGCGAGAATACCTCCCCCGACTGCCGTCGTGGTCATGATATTAGTTTATGTAGGACTTTTGCCGATGCGAAAGTTGGCGAAATCGTAAATGGGCATAAGATGCTCAAGCTCTCTAAAGATGGGATGTGGGGAGTTTTTAAGCTTGACAATTCTCAAGAGTGGAGTGATGAGCAACGAGAAAAGTGGCAACTAGACAGAGAGCGGAGAAAACAGCACCAGAAATTAAAGAGTGACCTGCGCCAAAAACAATCCTTGTCAGCCAATGAACGGGATAAACAATACCGTAAGCTATTTGAAGAACTAACCCTTCATCCAGAAGACGAAAAAGAATTAGTGCGTCGCGGGTTGACTCACCGCGAGATCGAACTAGCTCCCTATAAGTCAACAGACGGATATCAAAAACTGAGGGAGAAGTATAGCAATCTGCTTCCGGGCATCTCGCCTAGCGGCAACGTAATTATGACAGATGCCGGATGGCTGTGTCCGGTCAGAGATAAACACGGAAGAATCGTATCTGTCCAAGTCAGGTTGCGAGTCATACCCACAGGCGGGGGCCGGTATCGCTGGTTGTCTAGCAAAACCAAAACTAATCCCAACGGTCAATCACCCCATGTTTACCCACAAGGAGCAAATGATGGTGGTGAACTGCCTTTAGCCATATTTTACCCAGAAGATAGAGAGGTGGCAGGGATTGCGATCGTAGAGGGAACAGGAGTGAAACCTTTCTTCGTCGCCCAACGATTGGGAAAGTTGACAATCGGAGCAGCCGGGGGGCAATGGGCAAGTAGCCCCGTGACCTTCAAAGAATCGCTCAACGAATTCTCTGAAAAAATGAATGGACTCAAAGAGCTTACCATTTATCCTGATGCTGGCGACATTCTGAATAAATCAGTAATGGAGAGGTGGCAGAGAGTTGTTCTGCTCTTACAAGAATGGGGCTGGAGTATTCAGTTTGGATGGTGGGGTCAGGTCACAAAGGAATATGATGACATTGATGAGATACCAGCCGAAAAGTTAAAAGATATTAGCTACATTCCGCCTCATGTATTTTTTAGCCTAAGTAAAACGCAGAAAAAAATACCTGAAGATAAATTAAATCAAAACAAAGAAAAACCAAATACTGAAGCTTGGGATATATGGCGTAAAGCGAGATTGTTCTCTCCTAACTTAACAATCAATACAAAATATTTTGATACAGTAATCCCGGAATTTGGTACTTTTTTAGCAATCAAATCAGGTACAGGAACCGGAAAAACTCACTGGTTGATTAACAAGCTTATCGAAGCTTACTCCGACTATGGTTTTTTATCGGTTGGATACAGAAATTCACCTCTGATTCAATTTTCACTTGATGAAAAGTTGAAGGAAAACTGGTATCACTTGCAAAAAGATTTGAGAAACACTAAAGAATTAATCTTGATTGCCGATCCTCGTTCTAAAATTCTCTGTTGTCTAGATAGTTTAATTCATTTTAGACCAGAGGATTTTGATAATAAAATTTTGATACTAGATGAAATTGAATCTATTGTCTACCATTTGTTTAAAGCGAATACGACTATTGGCTTATTTCGAGAAAGAATTAAGGAGCTATTCATAGACGCTTTAAACTATTCTAGCATGATTATCATCATGGATGGACATCTAAATGACACTACAGTTGAGTACCTACAAGGCTTAATATCTAATCCCAAAAAGTTAGTAAAGATTGAAAACCTTTATCAAGGCAATAAAGGTCATGTGAATTTATTAGAAGGCATAGAATCAGATGGCAAAATAAAAATAGATAATTACTCTCCAATTACTGAAGCAATAAAGAATAATCTTGAGTGTTTTGCAGTTGCAAGCGATTCTCAATGTCAGCTAGAGGCCATTGATAATATTTTGGTTAAACAAGGCAGAAAAACTCTTAGACTAGACTCTACAACCAGCAATCAGAAATGGGTAGAAGCTTTTTTGGAGAAGCCAGAACAATATCTTAGAGATAACAAAATAGAGGTTATTCTTTATTCTCCCTCTGGAGATGCAGGGCTAAATATTGATATAAAAGGATATTTTTCAGATATTTATCTTCTATTTTTTGGAGTCATCACAACTAATTCTCAATTACAGATGATTGCCCGGATACGCGATCCACAATCGCAGATTCATATCTATTGTAAGAATCGAGGACTACCTTCAAACTCCATTCACAAATCTTGCATTCCAGAAAAATTAGAAGAGAGCATTATTAAATATGTAAATGAATGTGGACTTGCCTCATTTAAAGGATTATCAGAACAAGGCTCATCAGATGAAGAAAGAATAATTCAATTAGTACAGCAGCTTATTGTTTTTTCAAGAAATGCACATTACAAGCACGAGACAAGGCTGATGGCTTTGGAAAACCACGAGCGCCGAAATTTACGGGCTTGTCTCAAAGAAGCATTGATTCAATCTGGCTATAAAGTAGAGTCAGTGATAGGACAGAAATATTCAACTAAAGAAGTTAGACAAAAATCCCAAGAGGTTAAAGTTGCTAAATCAGAAATGATAGCCAATGCAGCAGAGATTTGTGGCTCTGAAGTTCAAAAAATTACATCTACAATCAGCGCCACTCTGGAGCAAAAGGCAATGGTCAACAAGTATAGGCTTATGGAACGACTACCTGGAATAGTACAAGCCACATATAACATTGCTGTCCCAGTAGCATCAGAAGTAAGCTTAACAATTGAACCCATTGCAGAGATAAAACCAGAAGATCCAGAGGGTAATTCAGTAGATATTTCTGCACCACAAGCTCTGACACAACAAGATGAGTCTCCTCCAGCATTACAGCAGATAGAAAAGCCAATCTTCACTTCAGAGTTTGTGAAAAAGGTTTTGTTTGACAATAAGGCTTTGATTTCACAAGTTGAAACTAGATGGTTATTAGATAATCCCATTGTGGCCAAGGAGCTACAACAAATAAAATGGCACAAGAAGCTGGCAATATTCACGAACCCAGATGAACTGGACACTTCAAAACGGCTAAATCTTACAACTTATAAGAGCCTTTGGCTAAAAATTTTACGGCTCCGAGAAATGGGGATTGATAATTTTCTTAAGCCTGGAGCCGAGTGGAATGGTAATTCAAAAGATGTCTTAGATTTTTGGAACAAGGGCAAACGCAACGCAAAAGCAATAGGAGTCGAGGTCGGCAATTCTACTCCATGCGAATATCTCGGACGGGTACTAACCTCACTAGGACTACAAACTCAATCCAAGCAAATCAACAAGGTCAGGTTTTACCAAATAACAAAACCTGACCACATTAACTTGGCGATTTATCAGGCGGTAGGGCAACGGCTGGAAGCAGAGCTTTTAGAGAAAAAATCATCTGTGAATTGGAACTTGATTTTATCGGCTGAAACACAGTCTGTAGAAGGATTACACCCGGCGCACCTTCCGCAGGATTTCTATAATAAAAACCAACAAGGTGTGTTGAAACTTGAGGAAAAAACATTTCTGGAAGTTAGCAAGGATTTAACAACTCAACCAGCTATGCCCGTGATGGACTATGCCGGAGTAGTCGTAAAAGAGCCAATTTCCCCCGCACCGCACACTACTCCTCCATCGATTAAAGTCCAGTTAGGAGGTGTCCAGGCTGAAAACCCAGTACAGCAAGCTTTCAGTCTGGAAGAGGTTATGACCCCAGAATCTCTACGAGATATTGCTAACGATTTAGAAGATGTGGCGAAAGCTGAGGGCAGTGAGGCTGTGGAGATGGCTGTGGTGATGTTGCAAGACATCCGGGCATGGATGCCCCCTGAAGCCTTAAAAGCTGCCGCCAATCTCTTGCCGAAGCCACTGCGGAGCCGACTTGCCGAGATGGTGAGAGCGATGAACACCCCAGTTGAAATAAAGCCTATTTCTGAGTCAAAACCAGATGCAGTCACCCCACACCTACCACAGGTGACTAAGACCGACAAACCTCCGGCTCCACCTCTATCGAAAGAGGATGAGGCATTTGCGGAGTGGTCACAGCTACACAATTTGATAAGGATTGCTAATGAATTCTTAGCGCCACTAGCGAAACTTCTCCCCGATCAGGCTATCAAGAAAATCAAACATATACTAACCTTTATCCCAAGTAAAGCTGTGAGTCTAGCAGCAGGAATTCTGACTGGAGACACAAGGGACGTTATCGGGCAATTGCTTCTCGGATTTAATATTGCGATCGACTGAGACATCTTGCCCAGAGTGCGCTCACCGGAGGCGCGGCAACGCCGCCATCAGTCCGATCGCGCATAGCTAACATTTCTTACCATAGAAATGTTCACGGCAATCAAGCGAATTTCTATTAGAAAACCAATGGTTAGAATCAGGCATTAGCTTTTGGAAAAATGAGTAAACTATTCTAGATCCGCAACCTGTTATATCCTCTAAAAAAATTAGAATAACAAGATGAGGAACTTTCATCAGGGATTAACTTAGAAGTTGCGATGCCTTCGGCTGGTGTAGCCATCGCGTAGCTGGACTTTGCCAGCGATCGCTAACCGAAGAACAGCCCAGGAGACGCGGCGATAGCCGCCGTCGTTAGCTTGCGTCAGCAAGCAGTCAAGGAGACGCGGCGATAGTTGCCAGTCCAGAACCCATGCCACTCCTAAAAATTCCCAGATCAGGGAATGACCAAAATTGACGCGGAGATAGTTGCCCAGTCTAAAACCCATGCCATCCCAAGCAATGCCGACTGGGGACAGCGAGTGACCTATTGCGACACAAAGCTGTTAGCAGAAATAACTAACCAGTTATTTTACTGACAACAATAAACTAACAGTTACGCAGATATAGCAACATAACAAGTACGAGGTTAAATAACCAGATGCTAGAACTTAGTCACAGCAAGCTTTCTGGATACTTGCACAGTCTAACTAGTTATTGCAGACATAAACTGGTTAATATAACAAGTTATTGCAGATATACCTGTTATGTCCGT
>CAXUOL010000004.1:45067-47229 GCA_964252435.1 uncultured Nostoc sp. | reverse complement strand
TGCAAGTACATTGGCCAGAAGGGAATGTGCTACTAGATAAAAGTAAGCGATCGCTTGAAGGTGTACCTGATTATAATGCGATCGTGCGGTTGGAAAAAGAATCCGACAAATAGACCATTTGTAGAGACGCGATTCATCGCGTCTTTACCAAGAATATGTTGCAATCATTAATTGAATTGGTCTAATCAAGCGGACTTAATATAACTTGGATCAAGACTACCACAAAGATGAGCATCTCTGCGGTAGTTTGAAATTAAAGACTATTAAAGTAGAGCAAAAACAAATTGCTAGTTACAAAAATGCCTGCTTCGATGTATATGAAAGCTAAGTAACGTCTCTGACTCTAAGCGATCGCTTGAAGGGGTTCCTGATTATAATGCAATAGTACGCTTAGAAAAGCAAACCTAATATTAACGCTTTCCGACTGCGACGTTCAAGTTAACATCACTCCAAAACTTGCAGCCATGTCTGTCGCCAAAGATTTTGAATTCCCAAAAGATGTAATATTTCCTCTAGGGGATTTATATAGTGACGAACCACCTTTGGAAAGTGAATTACATCTACGCCAAATCATTCTGCTATTACAATCTTTAGAATTGTGGTGGCGAAATCGCAATGACTTTTACGCTGCGGGTAATCTCACAATTTACTACAGTCAACGCCAGCGGAGGTCAGAAGAATTCCGGGGCCCCGATTTTTTTGTAGTGCTGGGATGTGAACGCAAAGTTCGTAAAAGTTGGGTTGTTTGGGAAGAAGACGGGAAATATCCTAACATAATTGTAGAGTTTCTCTCAGATTCTACAGCGGCAACTGACAAGGGTTTGAAAAAACAAATTTTTCAAGATATCTTTCGCACACCAGAATATTTTTGGTTCGATCCCAATAATTTAGAATTTGCTGGCTTTATCTTGATTGGCGGTACTTATGAACCGATAGAACCTAATCTTCAAGGATGGCTGTGGAGTCAGCAATTAAATTTGTACTTGGGTGTTTATGAACATAAATTGCGCTATTTCACTGCGGAAGGAAATCTAATTCCCACACCTGAAGAAGCTGCTGAACAAGAACGACAACGTGCTGAACAAGAACGACAACGCGCTGAACGCCTAGCAGCCAAATTGCGAGAACTGAACATTGACCCAGAAAATTTATCGTAAATTATAGGGTTTAAGACCCCTACATCTATACGTAGCGCAAAGTCGGGGCTACTCCGCCTTTGATCAGTTACCCTGCGGGATCTTGCTACAGTCGGGGTTTAAATAAGAGTCTGAAAATGTCTTTAATGTGTGAATTTTGAATTGTAAATTATTAAAATGGCAGCCCTACAAGTATAATTACAAATTAGGATCATTTCTTCTCGACAACTTCTAGACCTGTCCTAGCTACTGATTTAATATCAACATTCTGATTGTTTAGCAGCACTACTATAGTGGTTTTTTCATTGGGTAAATATGCAAGCAATGTTGCGAAGCCATAAGCTATACCACTATGCCCAATTGCTTTTGCTAAAGGAGATGAAAACCGTTCTACACCCAAGCCATAGCTATAGTCTGCGCCATTATCTTTAAATTTCAGCATTTCTTTCATCATCTTGGAGGAAAGTAAGGTTTTTTTGACAAATAACGCTTTGGCAAACTTGGCTAAATCCTCTGCTGTTGAAACTAATCCACCATCTCCCAAACCATTACCATCATTGACTTTGGCGTAGCTATCTAGCTTACCATCCTTATTGCGATCGCCATAACCTGTAGCGACTTCTCCAATTGTCGGTTCGCGCAATTCTGTAAAGGTATGTTTTAATCCTAATGGTTTTAAAATCTGACTGCGGATTGCTTGAGCGAGAGTTCCCCTAGTGATATTTTCAACAATTAGTTCCAAAAGAATGTAGTTGCAATCAGTATAAATAAATTTTTCTCCAGGATTTGCCTGCGGTTCTTCTTGATACATATACTGAATAGCTTCTCTGGCTGTCCAAGGCTGTGAGCGACTTCTTTTCGCCGTAGCTTGAATAAACTCTTTTGTTTCTAGGTATTCAGCAACACCACTAGTGTGATTGAGCAGTTGACGAACTGTAATTTTATCGCTGTTGACAATATGAGGAGTGATGTCTCTTGGTAAGTAGGTTGCGATCGCTCGATCTAATTCTATCTTCCCTTGTTCCA
>CAXUOL010000004.1:0-44967 GCA_964252435.1 uncultured Nostoc sp. | reverse complement strand
TCTCTTGGTAAGTAGGTTGCGATCGCTCGATCTAATTCTATCTTCCCTTGTTCCACTAATTTCAGCACAACCACCGCCATAAAAGTTTTACTCATACTGGCAATAGAAAAGCCATCTGTGGGTTTCATCCGAGTTTTAGTTGACAAGTCACTGACACCAGATGCTCCCAGCCAAGAACCTTTAGGTGTAGTAATATACATGACTGCACCAGGAATTTTCTGTTCTACAATTATCTCATTTAAAAGTTTCTGTAGTTGAGAACTTTTTCCTACGGTGGAGGTAGATATCACTTGTTTAGCAAGAGATTTTTCAATTACTCTCTGACTAATGTTATTAGCCACTAAATATCCTGTAAAACCAAGGGAAATCACAAACAATATTGCAAATAAAATTTTGCTGAAAGCCAAAAATTTTAGGTTCATTTTACTTCCTAAACAGAAACATAGCCGATCTAGCTCAACTGCACAAAGTAATTGGTAAGCATCAACCTGACATCTGACATATAAATAGCATTACTTTGTTTCCAAATTAGTATCAAAATTTCAATTCATCAACTTTCACAAATATGAGAATGCCAACTAAAAGTAAGACCAAAGCCACTGTTTGGGTAGTGGAAAAAGGTCAAATACGGACTCGTTTGGACCAACTTACTACCGAAGAACCTTTAGAAATTCGTCTTGTTCCTTTCCAGAAGACGGTAGCTGTAACAATGCGGACACCAGGGGCAGATTTTGAACTAGCTGCTGGTTTCCTCTACAGTGAAGGAGTCGTTAATAGCAGGGAAGATATTCGACGTATCAGCTACTGCGTAGATGAATTAGTAGATAGTGAACAGCGCCATAATATTGTAAATGTGGAACTGCGGGATGGGTTGATTCCAGACTTACAGCCTTTGGAGCGTCATTTCTACACAAGTAGCGCCTGTGGAGTGTGTGGTAAAGCTAGCCTTGAGGCTTTGCGTCTGCGGGGATGTCCAGTCATTTCTTCTGGCCCAACGGTAACACCTGAGATCGTCTACAGCCTACCAGATAAACTCCGGGCTGCTCAAGGTATTTTCACTGCTACAGGGGGTTTGCACGCTGCGGCTATCTTCGATGCTCAAGGACAACTGTTAAATCTGTGGGAGGATGTTGGGCGACACAATGCTTTGGATAAATTGATTGGTACAGCTTTGCTCAGTGATGAATTACCTTTAAATAATTGTATTGTTCTAGTTAGCGGACGCTCAAGTTTTGAGATTTTGCAAAAGTCTACAACTGCTGGAGTTCCCATTGTCTGTTCTGTGTCCGCTCCTAGTAGTTTGGCGGTGTCTGTCGCCAAGGAATTCGGGATTACCTTAATTGGATTCCTACGCGGAGAACGGTTCAATATTTACACTGGTTTACAAAGAATAAACGCTGCTTAAGAACACTTTCCTCGTAGCGTGTCAAGCTTAAAATCACAGCGTATACCGAGAGAGCTTTTTTACAACCTCACAGACTTTTCAAACACCCTGTAACTGTGGCGCAGTAGTTCACTCATAAATCCACTGCAATCTGCTTTGGATACGTAATTTGATGCTCCATTCATATCTTTCCAAGTTACAGAAATGTCTTTGTGTTGATAATTATTGTTCTCTGGATGTGAATCTAACCCATAGAGTAATTCCAGTGCATCTTCTAAATGTTTTGGCTTAACTAGATTTTGCACGTTGCTTACTGGCGAGGGCAATAGCAGACTTATCGTACTACCCAAAGTCAGAGTTCCAACTTTTGTTAAAAAAGTTCGTCTTAATATCACTTTATTGAAATTATTGCAACATCTCATAGTATTACAGAATTATTTTTTACTAAAAGTAACACAATAAAGATAAATCATCGATGGTATAATAACCAATTAGTATTGAAACTTTATAGGAATTAAGTAGGGAGTTTTAACTATGACACTTGCCCCTACATCGGATCAAAATCGCCGACTTCTCAAGTCAGCCACAAATGATAGCGAAGGAAGTTCATATTTTAGTGCTTTTGCAAAAATATTTTACCTATTAGGTAAAACTCTTTGGTTGCTAGTATTATTAGGACTTTTATTCGTAGCTACTTTAGTTTGGATATGGCTTGCTAGCTTCCGGGCTGGATGGAGGTTTGGTGCTTGGCTAGAAGATCCGCAATCACAAGATCAAAATAAACTGTCGCTGAATTTAATATACAGCTTCATTGTGGGATTGTTTTCGCCACTAGCGTTATTTGCCAATTGGTCGCAAAAAGTAATTACTGAGAAATTACAAATTCAATTCCCACCTGAAATTAATTTGCGAGAAATCGTTGAAAAACAATTGGCTATCAAGTTACCCGATAATTTCCCTTTTCTGCCAGCATCTAAGGTTGAGTCTCAGGAGGCTCTATTGCCTTTTAGAGATTCAGAATAAAAAGCACACTCAAAGCTGCTAGAAAAATTTTTATGCTAGCAGTAAATTTTCCTTTTATTACTTCTGCCTAAACAGCAGAAGTATCATTAGTTGTAGGTATTTCCGTTGAGGATTCCTCTGACTTGTTCGCCAGTCTTTGAGCGATATTGGCTGCTAGCCCCAGAATGAATGCTAAAGCAGATGGAACAACAATCCACCAAAAGATAAAAAAACGCATAGCTTT
This sequence comes from uncultured Nostoc sp., assembly GCA_964252435.1. Taxonomy (GTDB): domain Bacteria; phylum Cyanobacteriota; class Cyanobacteriia; order Cyanobacteriales; family Nostocaceae; genus Nostoc. Next base: position 42,337 of record CAXUOL010000004.1, on the reverse strand, counting down.
TTCTCCATGCAAGCTGTTCTTAATTATGCATTAAGCTTGTTAAAAAACCAATTAAGTGTTGCAAAAGCTTATTCTGATTTAAAATTCAATTTTATTGAACATGTATCAATAATTATTACAAATATTTAGGAATCAAGAGAAAAAGTTCTGATTTTATGGCATCAAGAAGAGGATGGAAGAATATAAAGACTGGTCAAGCTTGAGGGAGTTGAACTTATGAGTACGCGATTCCTTGCCAAGGCAAAGACATCCCAGCAAGCTAGTTCTGCTGTCAAGACCAGTCTGCTCAAAAATTCCGCAGCTAAACAGGTACAGGTTGAAGACAATCATCAGCAATTAGATAAAGCGAAGCAATCTAGCTTTCAGCACGACTTTAGCCAAGTATCTGTGCAATCATCATATGTTCCCTTAATTCAACCTAAGTTGATTATAGGAAAGCCGAGCGATCGCTACGAGCAGGAAGCTGATCGGGTTGCCGAGCAGATCATGCAAATGCCAGCATCTGGGGCTGTTTCAAGCACACACTCATCTATTCAAACTCAATTTCCGTCAATTCAGCCTCTGAGAACGGCTGAGACTCCTTCACTCCAAAGAGAGTCTGAAGAACAGGAAGAGGATGATGAAGAACAGGTGCAAGCTAAATCCTATCCTGGTAAATCGCCAACGACTAATTCAACTGTGCAAGCCCAGTTAGCGTCTAGTTCAAGCGGAGGACAATTACTTCCCCATGCTACTCGTGCGTTTATGGAATCCCGTTTCGGACGTGATTTTAGTTCTGTACGGGTTCACTCTGATGATAATGCGGCTTCGATGAATCGTCAGTTGAATGCAAAAGCATTTACCCATAGGCAGCATATCTATTTTGGGAATGGACAGTATCACCCCCAGACCAGAACTGGACAGCAACTTTTAGCTCATGAGTTGACCCATGTGGTGCAGCAAACTGGTGGTCGTGGGATTAAGCCAAAATTAGACTTACAGGGAAGAGCTTTGCCACCAACTTCAAAAAACTCTACCCCTGCACTAACTACTAGTCCTGAAGTTAACCATAGTCATGAACACGCCTCTGGTGTTGCTCAAGCTAAATCAGCATCACATGTAGCTCAAAATTCTTTCATTACCTTTTCATCGAGTTCAAATCTAGGGCTTCATCCAATCATCTCTCAAACGTCGAATAATCTGCAAAAACAAGAGGAAGAGGAGAGTTTAATCGACAGCGCCCTATCATTTGGTGGAGATGTCCTTGAATCTGGTATTGAGACGGTTGCAGATGTCACAGGTATCGATATTAGAGACTATGTAGATGATATACCAGGCTACTCACTCTTTACTGTCATTATTGAATATGACCCCATCCGGCGCAGACCAGTTGATCGTAATGCGATCAATTTAGTCAAAGGTCTGTTGGAATTGTTGGGGCCCATTGGTGGATATATTTTTGACACACTTCAAGAGCATCAGATTCTGGAAGCGGCTTTTAATTGGGTTAAAGAACAACTTAAGAATTTAGACCTATCTCAGGAACGGCTTCAGAGAACAATCGACGCTTTTTTATCCGATCTCGGCATTGGGGATGTTCTTGATGTAGCAGAAAAAATACAACATAACTTTAGCCCACTTGTACGAGATGTAGAATCCTTTGCTAGGTCTTTAATCGATCGCCTGATTGAGATGATTAAAGAAGTTGCAATTGGATTGGCTGAAGATTTATTAGACGAGAATCAGGCATGGGATCTGATTAAGAAGGTGTTGCACTACGACCCGTTGAGAGGCGAGGAAGTCAATGCACCAACGGTGGAAATTTTAGAAGATTTCCTCAGATTGATTGGTAAAGAGCAAGAACTGGAGCAGATGCGGGAACGGGGTACTCTGCAAGAAACAGCGGATTGGCTTGATACCCAGCTCGGTACATTTTCAGGACTACTACTGCAATTTACTAACCTGTTCGCAAACGCCTGGAGCGCAATTCAACCCGAAAATTTGCCGAATCTGGGATCGAACCTGCAAAGTTTGGCAAACCAGATATTTGAGTTCCTGCGCGGTGTCGGAGAATTTGCACTCACAATCGCTCTAAAGGTACTGGAAATCATCAAAAATGCCCTGCTTGGTTTGTTACAGGAACACGCCAATACCATTCCCGGATACCACCTGCTCACCGTTATGGTTGGGAAGGACGTGTTCACACAGCAGGAAGTACCACTCACGCCAACAAACCTGATTCACGGGTTTATGAGCTTGATGCCGGGTGGAGAAGAGCAGTTCCAGCAAATGCAAGAAACCGGAGTGATTCCAAAGGCAGCCGAGCGCATCGAAAGCGCGATGACAGAACTAGGCATTAGCTGGCCGTTTGTGCGGCAGTTGTTCCTGGATATTTGGGACTCGTTCACTATTAAGGATATGGCAAGTCCCATTGATACCTTTATCCGAGTCCTCAATGAATTTGCAGAACCACTCAGTCGCCTCTTCACCTTTGTTATAGAAGTAGTTAAGGTTCTCCTAGAGTTGATTTTGGTGATGATGAATTTCCCTACAGACTTAATTGGGAACATCATTAGCAATGCCTTGCAAGCTCTAGATGACATTCAGCGCGATCCGGTTGGCTTCCTGATCAATCTTCTGGAAACGGCTAAACTGGGCTTCCAGAATTTCTTTGACAACATTCTAGAACACCTAACTGGAGGATTGGTAGACTGGTTGCTTGGCGAGGTGCGCGAGGCGGGAATTGAACCACCAGCAGATTTGTCCTCCTTTGAATCGATCCTCGGCTTTGTGCTAGACATCTTGGGTCTGAGTATAGAGCATATGTGGGAGTTGCTGGCTGAACAGGTCGGTCAAGAAACTGTAGATCGCATTCGGGGAGCAATTGATCGACTAACAGGTGCGTGGAATTTCATTCAGGATGTGCAAGAGCGAGGCTTTGTTGCAATCTGGGAATATATCGAGTCCCAGCTCACCAACCTTTGGGATATGGTGCTAGGGCAAGTGCAGGAATGGGTGATGGAACGCGTCATCAATGTGGGAATGCGCTGGCTAATGAGTTTCCTAGATGCATCAGGCATTACGCCTGTGATTAACAGCTTCATCGCCGTATTTAATGCCATTGAGTCAGCGATCGAGTATCTCAATGAAATGCTGGCAGTGATTAATGATTTTGTCTCAACGGTTGCCAGTATTGCCAGAGGAGATATTCAACCTGGTGCTGAACGAATGGAACAAGGACTAAGCAACAGCATCCCAATCGTGATTGGCTTTTTAGCTAATCAATTTGGTTTGGATAATCTTGGCGAACACATCCAGGAAATCATTGCAGGCGCTCGCCTGATGGTGGATGAAGCGCTTAGATGGCTGATTGCACAGGCGTTGAGGCTCGGTGGGGCAGTGTTGCGATCGCTTGGTTTTGGTGGAGAAACAGCTACAACGGAAACAGAGGCAACTGCACCTCAAACAGGCGATCCTCAACATGATGCACTAGTTCAAGCAGGTTTGATGGCAATTAACGAAAAAGAAAATCGTTTCTTGCAAAATGGAGAAATTACGCGTGAAAATGCAGAACAAGTTGCCTCAGAAATTAGAAGAGATCATCCAGTCTTCCGCTCATTCACAGTGGTTAATGGAGGTACAACCTGGGATTATGAGTATGTTGCAAGCCCTGGCACTAAGGTAACAGGAGAGGAAAAAGCAGAGAACGACTCCTCATCAGAGGCTAATGAACCTCCTCAACTGGCTGTAGGTGAGCGGGTAGAATTCAAGCTTAGTGGAGAATGGGAGCGGGGAAGATTTTTACGATATACCGATACCCGTACACAGCGACTAGTTATGGCATCAATTAGACTAAGAGGAACCAGAACGGATAGGGTGCTTGGTAAACCCGAAGATCGATATCCGCAAGAATGGCGGTTGCTAACAGCGCAAGTAACAGGAGGCATTAGTGTACCTACTGTGACTTTTAGTAGTTCTAGATTTCCCCATATTGTTCAAAATATTAAAGATGCCTTTACACAAGGTAAACCTAGCAATCTCAGACGCTTAACTGATAGAAGTTTGATTAACCAGAATAGAAATCAAGCAATAGGAAACCTGGCTTCGGCTGGAACAGGTCTATCTTGGGATGAATATCCTTTTGCAACAACTTATGAAGGAGGCTCTGGTGCTGTAGTAATGGCTGTACCTCAACTGGAGCAATCAAGTCAAGGTGGTATACTGTCCAGTTTTTATCAAACTAATTCTATAGAAGATGGTGATGAGTTTAGAGTTCAGGTATGAAGAGAAATTGATGCTTGATGCACTTAATCGAATTTTGGACTGGCATACAGCTCGTCAACGCCCCGTTGCAGATCTGTTACAGGAAGGTATTGAGATAGACTGTAAAGAATTTGACGATTCCCTAATGTTCACATCAGAAATTAAAACACTGTATCAATGGCACAACGGTACGGCACTATTGCAGCAATTTGCATTAAACCAACTCAGCTTTGTTCCAGGATATTACTTATTATCATTCCTGGACTCCATACACTATTACAAAAGTTTCCATCAAGAAGACTACTGGGAGTCTGGGTGGTTTCCAATTTTGGCAAATGGAGGGGGAGACTTCTATGTAGCAACTTGTAATGTTGAGAATAAGCAGTATTCCCCAGTTATCAATTTTCTCCGTGGTGAGTCCGATCAAGTTATTGAATATTTATCAGTTACAAATATGTTTCTAGTTGCAGCAGAATGTTTTGAAAGAGGTATCTATTACCTTGATGAAAATGTAATTAAAGTGGATATCAAGACTGAAAGGTCTGTGGCGCATCGTTATAATCCTGACTTGTCACGTTGGCAAAAATAACTCCAAAGGCTAGCAAGACTATTAAACCAGCTTATGAAGGTTGTTAGACTCAAAACTTTAACGATCGCCCTGCAAACTAATTCTCTCATAAATCGCTTGGGCTAGTTGTTGACCCATTTGTAAGGTATTGTTTGCAGTAGTTAGATTGAGGTCAATATTCAGTTTGGGAATCATCTTTTCTAATTGTATCTTTGCAGGCACTCCGTTTATTGTAAGTAAATGTGAAAGTTGCGTTTCAATTACTGCTTGGAGTTGACGACGCTCTCTTGGAGAGAGATTAATATTTTCCAAAATTAAATAATCAATTTCTAGTTTGATATTCATCGTGCAGCCTCTGTTGGATTATGCCAGCGAAATTCCGATTCATTAATCGGGCGGTCGAGCTTGCGAAACTCTATGCGAGCAGCAGCTAATACTATTGCCATTGTTATAGGCGTATTCGCTTTAGCTGCCAGAAACGCTGCATTCAAAGCAACATTATGAATACTGCCTCCAGCTAAATTCAATTTGGCTAAACGATTAAAATTTAAATCTTGAGTTGGTGTTGCTTGAGGAAAAGCTTTTTGCCAGATCAAGCAGCGTTCTTTGGTTCCAGGAAAAGGAAAATTAACAATGAAGCGTAGCCGCCGCATAAAAGCAGGATCTAAGGCATTTTTGAGATTGGTGGCAAGAATCGCTAAACCACGATAGGATTCAATTCGTTGTAGGAGATAATTAATTTCAATATTGGCGTAGCGATCGTGTGAATCTTTGACTTCACTGCGTTTACCAAATAAAGCATCTGCTTCATCAAAAAATAAAATCGCCCCTCCATCTTCTGCCGCATCAAATAACCTGCGGAGATTTTTTTCTGTCTCACCAATATATTTATTAACAACAGTTGATAAATCAATTCGATACAAATTCAGATGCAAATCGTTGGCAATCACTTCTGCTGCCATCGTTTTACCAGTACCGCTTTCGCCTGCAAATAAAGTACTAATACCTAATCCCCGATTCATTCGTTGTTGAAAACCCCAATCTTGATAAACTGTGCTACGATGCCGAATTTGATCGACAATTTGATGCAACAAATTCAGTTCTTCATCAGGTAGAACTAGCATTTTCCAAGTTGCTTTGGCATCAAGTCGGTGTGCCAAAATATCAAATCGAGGTCGAGTGTAAGAAAGACATTTGCGCCACAACTGCTCGGATAACGAATCAGAGGTAACTTCGTTTCCAGCCAAGGTAGATTTAGCAATCTCTGCAATAACGATGGAATTCAGATTGAATTGACTAGACAAGTAACCAGGGCGATCGCCTGCTACACTTCCTAAAGCCGCAGCCCATAACTGTTGCTGCTCATCTGAGGTGGGTTTGTTGACATCAATTGTGCAATCAATCTGAGCTATTCCAGGCTGGGTATCTCGACTGCTGACAAAAATTAGCCCACCACTACGAGCTAAAAATCGGTGTAACGGCAGTGCATAACCCTCTGAAACAGACCCAATATTTTCATGAGCGTCCAAATATAAAGCTATTGGTAAAAGTAAACTTTCTCGACACCATAGCCGTGCTAGTGTTTCTAGTTCCTGGGGTTGGGATGGCAATAGTTCTATCGGCAATCGATAAAGAGTTAAGCCCAAAATTGCAGCAACTTGTTGGGCGACAAGTTGCTTACTCAGAGAATCTAAACCAACTAACTGAATTACCAAATGTTCCCAGTCAGATTGTTCCAATGAATGCACAATCGTCTCTACGGCACTCTGTTGCGATGTAGGTAATTCAAATTGCTGCTGAGGAACGTCGAGAGGAATGAAAAAGCTGGTGAGATGATGGTCTAGGTAGTTCAGCCCTTTAATATAGTTGACAATTCGTTCATCTGCTCGTAAAGGACTGGTGGTCAGAGGTTGCACACCGGATTGGTTAATTTCCACAAGTCGCCAATAGCGCAGAGGGCGTAGAGGTGATAAAGCATCCCAAATCGGTTGTTCAAAACAGGCTAGTGCTAAGGCAAAGGTGGGGTAGCGCCAGTGAGAATTATCTTGTGCTTGGGCGCACAGCGTAGCCATTTGTGTATCCAGTTCCAGAGCAGAACACAGCAGTAAGATATTCTGCTCAAATGGTGATAGGTTAAATTGTTGGCTGAGAATTTCTAATGCTGGCGGAGGTTGAATTTTGGCAGCTTCAGCAATGTTCTCCTCTGCCTGCTTTAACTCTTGCGTTGTTGGTTTATTAGATAGTTCAGCTAATTGTATCAACCGTAAACGCAGCCAGTGCAATAAGGCAGCTAAGTAGCGATCGTTTCCTATTTGCCATTGCTCTAAGTTACTCATGGCACAGATACCTTCTGGTTTGGATCGAATTCCAATTTAGGTGGTGTACCTCGCACCAATAAACTGTCAATTCCATCCACCCGTAAGCGAATCAAATACTCTCCTGGAGTAAGGGTTGTGGGCAGGGTAAACTCTAGGGTATTTGTGGGAGTGGTGTGGTTACTAATGAGTTGGTAATTATCAATCAGCAACATCACACGTTGTTCTGGTAACACCCTTGGACGGCAAGTCAGCGTCAGTCTGCGGGTAACTGAATCGTAGTTAAATGGCAAAATAAGACGAGGTGCGATCGCTAATGGTAGCTCATTTGTAGTCACAGTTTCAGTAATTGTAGTTGCATCTGGTTGAGGGCGATGCTGCAAAGCAGCCGCTACGCGATCGCGATTCACTTCTACAGAGATTTTGTAAACTCCCACCAGCCACTGGTTCGGATCTTGTAATGGGTCAGTTGCAAGTGTCTCTGGGTCGGGGTTATCAGGTAGACGTAGAATAATTTGGGTAGCAGATGAGCCTGTTAATGGCGTTAATTGCAAAGGTTCTTGTCTGCGGGGATGTTGAAAGCGGACTCTAGTTGTCTTATCCAAGTGATGACCAATGAGCGTGATAATCTCTCCAGAGTTAAGTGAACCGTCTCCGCAATGAGCAGCACCTTGAGGATTTGGTATTTGAATTTTTGTCAGTGTCGGGAAGGGTGGTGATAAATTTGGCTCTATTACTAAATTTCGATCCAACACTGGTAAAGGAGTCAAAACAGGACGAGTGCTTTCAATCAGTACTACAGAAACCTCATACGCTGCTGATACTCGGTAGGGAGTGGTAAACGTTGTCCACAGTTTAGATAAATCTTCCAAACAAAGAGGTAGAGGTGTAATTCGTACCCATTCTACTTGTTCATGTAAATCGCTGTTGACAGATTCTCCTCGAATATCGGCTGTGATGATTGCCGTTCTAATTTCCTCCCTACTTAGCACTGCATGATCATGCAATACACTCATAGCTATCCCTAGCCATTGATGGCTGAGAATTTCATCATCTCCAGCCCCGCTAGTACTAATTAGGTAATGTAGATTGAGTGCTAACGGCTGCTGACTAGTTTCTCCCGGTTTGATTTGATTGGGAAGATCGCGATTGCGCCAAGCCGCATTTACAATAGTGTGATACAAAAACAAGTTGATTTGATCAGTAGTAGCATTCCCGCCAGGAAAGGCTCGATCTGGAGGTTTTGCAGTCACATTTTGGTTGGGTAAATCGGGTATACCCTGAATCAATAACTGTCGTAAAGTCTTTGTAACTGCTGCAATTGCCAATGCATTACTCATATTTCTCCTCCGTTACGCTGGCTGAGATAATCCCTCAGCGATAGGGTAGGTTTTTTCGTAATAGATTTTGGAAGTGGTTTCGGTGTGGAATTTTGGATTCCTCGCACTTCAATGCGACCAATCCGAATTTCAATTGTGGGTTGGGGGCTTGGTTGTATCGAAGGTGATAAATTAGCTATTGATAGGGGCAAAGAAGCTGATTTTAATGTTGTTTTATTTTCTTGATCTATTAATGGTGGAGGAAGTTTAAAATCAGTCTGATTTAATTTATTCAGATGTGATATTTCTGCTCTTACAAGTGGTGGATAATTATTTTTATCCGGGAAATTATTAAATGATGTATGAGGAGAAAATTGAGAATTCACTTCCGAAATAGGAGATAATAAATTAGTTATTTTAGAGGATGAAAAAGGAGGATATATAGAAACAGTCTGTGGATTAAATATAGTTTTATTTAGAGATTCAGCATGAGTCTCTGTAATTTGTTGTCGAGAATTAGTCAGTTTTTCAGTCTGCCCCGCAATTGAATTTTGAGAATCAGGCGGTGGTTTTTGAGAAGGTTCAGGGACTAATAAAGCAGAATTTGGCTCTGGAAGTGAAAATTGAGGAGTCACTGGCTCGAACGATATTACAGAAGAAGCAGTCGGACTGGAATTTAGCAAATTGGGAATCTGAGGGTTTTGAAAATAAATTGATGTTGCGATCGCCCTTTGGGTGCCTCCCCTTGGAAGCATCGCCTCTGTTGAAGTTTGGTTTATAGTTATATCTTTTGTTGGTGTAGAAATTCCTGCATCCGACTCTGTGCCATTCGGTGCATTGACAGGATAATCATTTGCCATCATGCTTTCAACGGCAGGTGCAAAGCGAGAAATCAGCCGGGGTTGAACGACAGGTATTAACCCCAAAGTCCGTTGAGCTAGTCTGGTAAGGAAGTCTGCCATCAGCCAATCAGTTCCAAGTAAAGGTTACGTCGCATTGCGCTCATGGATAAGATGTCTGCTTCGCGCCAACTGTAATGACGAGCCAGTTGATGAACTTCCAACAGTAGGCGTTTTGCTTGATTGTTTAGTTCTGCCCAGAAAAAGCTGACGATATCGAAAAGTATTTGCCACTCATAATTACAAGCAGGACAACACAAATCCAACAGCATTTCGGCTTGGGGATCGACTTGGGCCATTTGCGTTGCGATTTGAGTGGTGATTTGGGGTGGTAGTTCTTGAGAGGAAATGACACAACCATTGTGATGCACTTGCAACAAACAACGCTGTAATAGGATAGCTTTCCCCGCTTCCGGATTGTGGCAGTTAGCGATCGCTGCTAAGTCCCAGCTATTGGGTAGCCGAAACTTGATGTCAAATCCTTCAGCGACAAACGCATATTCCTGATTGAGCAACTGTCCAGAATCAGCTAACCGGACATCTGTGACATTTAAAGTGAATTCCAGCTGTTCCGCGCACTCAGGACAGTGAACAAAACAGTTGAATATCGGCCCAAATGTCATCTCCCGGAGAGTCAGTAGTGCAGCATCACGCTGACCAACAGTTAGAGAAGCAAGTTGTGCGGCAGATTGCTCTGGACAGGCAAATGCCAGTAAAGTCAAGGCTTGATCCACAGGATGTTGTCGCTGACCGATTTCCCAAATGCGGAGAATCTGATCGGCCGATAGAGGATGCATCTGATTACTAGTCATTAGTCAGTTGTCAGTTGTCATTGGTTGTATTCTCCGCGTCCCCTTGGAAAACTCTTAGGCTGGTGGTTCTAGAAAGGTTGGTTCTGTTGGTTCAGCAACTTCATAGTCTCTTTCCCATCCTTCGTTTTGCAGTTGAATGCTTTGGATGGCAATAGCATTGGCATTAGCATCGAGTTCTGGTAATGCTGTAAATTCCGATACCCAGCAGCGATAGATTTTGTATGCGATCGCCACCTGTCCAGATTCATTCATCAACTCAACGATAATGTCTTTGCGAAAGTCTTTGAGCGAAACTTCAGCTCCCAATCCAGAACCATAGTTCCAAACTTTGTTAGCCCACTGTTCAAATTCCTTGTCATGGGTGATACCCCGTTCTAGTATGATCGGTTCATACTTGGTTTGTCCTGGAGAGTGGCGCTGGCTGCTGGGGTCGCCTCCTTCACGGTGATTGATTACTTCGGTAGAACGCTTCAGTGATCCCATTTTGCTGACACCTGCCACATATTTGCCATCCCATTTGATTCGAAACTTAAAGTTTTTGTATGGGTCAAATCGTTGGGCATTGACGCTAAATTGAGCCATATTTTCACTCCTTAAATTGCAATTTTGGTAGCTGAGAGATACAAATTTTTACACGTGTGAGGGAAAAAGAATTGCCGCTCAAGTAACTATTTGTCCAGCTATCTGCTGAAACTTGAGAATGACAAACTCGGCTGGTTTGAGAGGTGCAAATCCGATCCAAATGTTAACAATGCCTAAATTTATGTCATTTTGGGTTGTGGTTTCCTTGTCGCACTTAACGAAATAGGCTTCTCTAGGCGTTTTGCCTTGAAATGCACCTTTGCGGAAGAGATCGTTCATAAATGCACCAAGATTCAGTCGAATCTGTGCCCAAAGTGGTTCATCATTTGGCTCAAATACAACCCACTGTGTTCCTCGATAAAGACTCTCTTCTAAGAACAGCGCTAACCGCCGAACGGGTATGTATTTCCACTCCGATGCCAATTGATCGGCACCTTCCATTGTTCTTGCCCCCCAAACCACATTGCCATAAACGGGAAATGAGCGCAGACAGTTGATTCCCAATGGATTTAACTGACCATTTTCTTTATCCGTCAATTTGTAGGTTAGCTCTTGTACACCACTGAGAGTAGCTTCTATACCTGCGGGAGCTTTCCAAACACCTCGCTGTGCATCTGTTCGCGCCATAATTCCTGCCACAACCCCACAAGGAGGGAATGTCTCTAGGCGGTTTTCCTTGAGGGGATCTGACAAGCGAACATTGGGGAAATAAACCACCGCATTTTTACTGCGTAACAAAGTGCGAATACTGCTACCGCTTGAATCCTCTGTAACCGCTGATGGGCTATTCCATTTTGTTGGCGAATCCACAATGAGCATTGCCCGCCGCTCCTCACAATATTTCAATGCTTTAGATAAAAGATTTTTCCCTGCCTCATCGTCTGCAACGCTACTGCTGTCTCGTACATTAGGTGGAATACACAGTAGATTAAACAGATCCACCTTATCGAGTAGGGGATTTGTCTCCTCACCCCAGTAATCATTATAGGAAGGGGGGGCATCACCATTTGAACCACCCTGAAATGTTCCGGTGCCTTCTCCAGGTCTTATGGTAGGAACTTCGCCTTGGATACGAACAAAATTGGACTCCTCCTGCAAAACTTTTGTGACAAAACGAGAGGCATTTGCATTGACAGACAAATTACGAAAGACTTCAAGGGTTCGAGCAGTAGGCTGGTTAAGAACTTTTTGTTGAATTGTTAAATTGAACAAGGTTTTGTCTGGATCATCAGGTCGGGTCTTCTGGTTAATTATGGCTTGCAGTTCTTGACCCGTTTTAGAACTCCATTCTCCAGTACTCGCAGCAACCAGGTTCAATCCGCCAACCGTCGCTGTTCCAGGTTTAGCAGTTTTGCTAACCACTCGAATGATAATTGCATCAGAGCCACCGTTGAGGAAAAATTGCTGCACCGCATAGCTCATCATGCTCTCGACCCAGAAACCACCAAACTGCCTTTCAAAGTCAGCAAAACTTTGAATCCGCATAGCTTTATCAGTGGGTCCTTGAAGCGCTCGTCCAATGAAGGCTGTAATTGAAGTTGCTACTCCTACAATGGTACGAACACCACTGGGGATTTCTTCAATATAAACACCAGGGTATGTGGGATTAACAGGCATAAAAATTCCTCCTGAGGGGATGGCTGAAATTAAGTTGAAGGAGTTGGAGTAGGTGCAGGAGTAGGTGTGGGAGTAGGTGTTGGAGTAGATGCTGGAGTAGATGTTGCATCACGTCCAACCAACACTTCAATCACAGCTGTTTCAGGTTCTTTTCCTTCAGAACCTGCAAGTTTATTGGAAAATGTAATTTTTTGGACTTTACCTAGTAGAGCTGCGATTGATTCTACACCTAAATAAACTTGAGGATTATCCAAATTTATGACTGATTTACCATCAGGTTGATAGGTCAGTTTTTTATCATCTGCTGCATTTCCAGAAGTATATATGCTTGATTTAATCAATAAAAAACTGACTGCTTTTTCACCTGGTTGAACGTCAACAATTAAATCAGAACCTGCTTTGATGCTGACCTCAATCTTGTCATAAGCTTCGACCTCAATTTTGATATTAGGAACAGGAATTTGTGGACCTCCTTCTACTTGGATACTTAAACCAACATTGATAATAGACATTTATCTTTCTCCTTTTTTAAGAGTTGTTTTTTGGTAATTACTTAGTAAAAATTGAGGCTACTGTATCCAAATTAAACGTCTTTAAATTCAGCGCCAGAAACGACGAAGTAATCGTTTCAGTCTTTGGTAAAATGATAATTCGGTACGCCTGGATGTATTGAGCGATCGCCTAACTGGCTCTTGAAGAGAATTGGCAAACAAAACTGATGATTGTCGAGTTGCCAAATCGCCTTCTTCTAATTCTTTTAGTCTTGCTTGTAAAGACTCAAGCTCGTTGTGTTGATTTTTAATAACTTCAGCTAATTCTTCAGCTTTTACTTGTTGGTCTTTGACAGATTTTGTCAGAACTGCAACAATATCTAGCAGTTTGACTGCTTGTTTATCAGTTGAGGTTAATAAATCAGGTGTATCTTCGGCAATAAATCCTGCATGTAAATTTTTATCTTTATCTCCTGTATAAATAAATTTTATTGGCTGGAGAGTTTGCAGGAGTTGTTTAGCTTCTTGGCTAGATAAATCTCCTATCTCTTCTTTTAAGGTTCTTGATGAAATTTGTTTAAAAGTGTTTCCTAGTATCTCTACAGACCTCAATAGTTTAACTGTCTGGTTGTTTGCATTAATGGTATTTGTAGAAATGATGTCTGTTGCATAAAGTTGACCTTCTACATAAAGGTTGCCATCTAAATAAAATTTTGCATCATTTAGAAGGTTATTTTGAGGCGGATCGTTGCCTATGATTAAGCGATCGCATTTTATCTCATCGTCTACCTTGATTGAACCAGCAACGTGCAATGTTGCCTGCACATTTTGAGAATCAGCTATACCTATACCAACTTTGCGAGTGTTTTCAGTTGCAAGTAAGACATTCTGAGTAACTGTTAGGTCGCCAGTAAATGTATTATCTGCTGTTGTTCTGACAACTCCAGTTAATCCTGATCCATCCCCAATAAAAGCAGGGGCTGCGATCGCCTTATCGAATTTATACTCAGAACAGTTTGTCTCAAAATCACAAGCTTGTTCACTAACATCCGATTTGCGTCCGATTTGCACATATCGTTCAGTCAAGCCTACGTCGCGGCTAATTCTCAAAACACCGCCTTTGACATAAAGCTGTGCATCAGGAGCCGAGATAAATGTTCCTACACCGATACCAACTTTGCCACTTACGATCAAGCCATTACTAGGAGATTCTTGTTGACCAGCAAAATTACCAATTGCGACTCCACCCAATACGTCAAGTTTATTTTTCGAGGTTGGAATGCCAATTCCCACCGAACCTTTGACAATTAAACCTTCTGCGGGAATAGTGTTTGATTGTAGATAGTTATTATCGCCAATAGCGACGTTACCCAATACCCCAAATTTACAAGTTAGGTTGCTTGCCCCAATTCCAACCTTATTATTAGTGAATGTAAAAATGTTTGCTTGATTTGCTACAAACTCAACTCGTTTAGGATTGTCTTGAATCTCCAATGAACCATAATTTTCTGGGGTTGTAGAAGTTGGATTTTTAGCAATTTGAAATGTTGCACCTCGAAATATTCCCGCTGCCAGTTCACCAGGAATATTTAATTTATCAGTAATAAGTTCTTCTGTTTTAATTACGCCTTTTACTTCGAGTTCATTTTGAGGAGTAGATGTGCCAATTCCGGTATTACCATTGGCAAGGATAATCAATTTATCTTTGCCTTGATCATCTGTAAATCGGGCAATTGGCTGTTGATACTCAAATTCCTTTGTTTCTCCTGGGTTGGATGGAAAATTAGGTAACTTTGGCTCAATAGTTAAGGTTGTGTTTTGAACTTCAGTGATAATTACTTGTTGATTGTCAACTCTTAACCAGTCACCCTGATGTAGTCCAGTTGCATCATTTACGGTTACAGTTGTATCTTCGATTTTGGTAATGCTTTTTCCTTCAGCCTTAACAAATCCAGTGGCTTGAGTTTGTAATCGTGCGATCGCTGTTTCAACCCCAATACCAACTTTTCCTAATACAGTCAAATCACCTTCTATCTTACCTCCTGCTCGGTCAAAGGCACGTACTAGAGGTGGAAAAATAAAACGCTCATCCTTTAAAGATTGCGGATCATTTTTATCGCCTATTGGAATAAACTTGCCGTCGTCAATCTGAACTGTAGCAAGAAGACAATAGTCATGATGTATTCCTAGAGTGGGTTGAGATTGCGGTTGACGTTTGTCTCTAGGTTCTGCTTGATCATCGGGCCATTCGATGTCGTTGGTTGCAGTCCGAGCTGGAATGAGCCAATAATTACCAGTCGTGTATTCAGATTTGGCGTCAAATTTGACTTTAATTCCAGCTTCTAGCTCAACCCATTCTGTACGAGTCAAAATAGAAGCCTCTTTGGTCGTATGATCCCAACGTCGCACTTTTGTTGGGTGTTCAGGAATCTCACCTTCTTTTCTAGAAAAATCAAACTCGATTTTGGTATCCAAAACTCTCTTTAAAGGAGCTAAAGCGCCCGGTAAGCCTTTTAACTCCCTTTCTTCATCCAGAATCTCAATCCACTGTCCAGTTTTGGAATTAGCCCAGGCATCCTGAGCAGACTTGCGAATGGTAATGAAGCCGTCTTTAATATTTTTGGAATTTTCAATGGCACTGACAATGCTCCCATTATCACGAGACCATTTAAATTTTGCCTTTTCAACCTGACCTAAATCGTGAATTTCAACTCGGTAAAGTTGATTTTCTAATCGCTGATAACCCCTGCCATTTGAAGTTGCGCTGTTAGAAGAAGCACATAGTTTTGCACAGGCGTTCATAGATGCCTGCCGCCCTTTTTTTCTCTGGAGAAATTCTTGCCATACTTCTTGAATTAAGTCCTTCCACTCTGAGTCATTTAAATTTTCAGGATTAACTTCATCTTTTTCGTAAGCTACTATTTTTTTCAGGCTTGGCTTTGATGCTATAAGATTAGCTAAAAGCTGATTAAAAGTATCTCGCAAAGATTGTTTATTCTGCTCTAGAGTTTTAGCTATCTCTAATATATTCCCAATTTTATCGATCAAGTTTTGTTTTTTATTTGTATCTGTTTCTGGGATATTCTCTAAAAGATTATTGAATTCCTCTTGAAAAGGCTGCTGTTTGGGTACAACAATCTGCTCCAGTAAATTATTAAAATTATCTGAAATTTCCTGTTTATTCTTGTCTAATTCTGTAATATTTTCTAATAATTTATCTGGTTCTGGTATTGTGATTTTTCCCAGTAACTCCTGCACTTGTTTTTGTTCTGGTGTTGTAATTTTTTCCAGTTCTTGATTGAAACCATTAACTTTTTCTGTCTTTGCTGTTGGCTCTAATTTTGATGGTTTCAAAAAATCATCAAAATCTGTTTGTAAAGTTTTTTTAGTATTTTCTATTGTTGTAATATTATGGAAATAGCTTTGCAGTTCTTCTTGATGCGATCGCGTAATATTTTGTATTAACTCATGAAACTTTTGCAATGACTTTTCAGGGAAAAAGTTTTGTCGCCAAATATCTAGCTTATTTTCTACTTGTACACTATTCCAAAAAGTATTAAAAGCTTGATCCAATTCCTTAATACTAAGCTGCTTTAGCTTGTCTAACAGTTTATTTTCATCAAGTTTATCAGCAGTCAAATCTTGAATAAGTTCGCGATTTAATGGTTGTAACTGCAATTGCCAAACTGTTTTAGTCCGGGTTGTTGTATCAGGAATATTCAGCGCTACTTCACGAAGTTCAGGGTCTTCAATAGTGGTAATATGGCGTTTCCAAACATCGACATAGACAAAATGCAACCCATTTTTGTAATGTTCAGGATTGGGATAATCAGGCTGAGTTTTATAAGTTATAATCCGGCATAATTGACCAGACTTTTCAACTTTACCACTCAAAGACAGTTCTAATGTTTGGCTGTTAATCTCTTGCTCAATTTGGAGAAATTGCTTATTAGCCGGAAGAATTTCAACCCATTGATTTTTAGCAAACTTCCGACCATCAACTATTAGAGTTTTTACCTTAATAATTTGTTGAGTAGAAGAAGGTGCAATTTCAAAATCAATCTCAGTAGCTTCTAACTCACACAACGTACCGTTGACGTAGAGATGTCCAGGGGCGATCGCTAAATCATCACCATCAGGCGCGACGCTGATTTTAAAACTATCTCTGTAAGGCTCACCAGTGTCATTTTCGCTGCTCGGTACGCCACTTTCTGCACCAATCAAATCTACTACTTGAGTGCGATACAGATGTGCTTGAATATCTACTTGTTCATTCGAGTCTGAATCAAGTTGCAGGCGACCTTGCTGCATCCGAACACTGGTATAATGCTTATTTTTATCAAAAGTTAAACGGCTAAAATCGCCTTTCATTCGACTCTCCTCAAGTAACGTAGAAAATTCCTGCTTCTAAACCAAAACGTAAGTATTCTTCTAAATTTGCTTGCAAGTTACTCTCTCGCTGAGGTTGTTTGAGAGCGTTAAAAGCACCCATTTCAGCTTTATCGTCGCTGCCAGTACGGATTTCTGAAGCACAGTTTTGTCTAAGTTGGGCATAGCCTGGATCGCCATAATTTTTTGAAGTAAATAGTGGTTGCAATCGCTCCATTATTTGCAACTTTTCTACTACATTTGTTAATTTTTCATTAATAGCTAACCAACTGTCATCGGCATTTTCAGACCTGAGCATACTTCCTGCTGCTGTACCCGCAAAGAGATTTTCATTACTAGTATTAACTGTTAATGCGGTAATATCTAAACCTTTTAAATCTAGACTTAATTGCCTCCAATTACCGCCATTGATAGAACGAAATATTTTACCATCTGAGGTAGCAGCTAATAATAAATTATAGATTGGGTTATAAGTTTTCACTCCTGTTAAGTCTGATGGCAAAGTCGGTTCAATGATGATCTGTGTATTAGAATCAATTGATCTGATTTTTCCCGTCTCTCCTGCGATCGCGATCGCGTCTCCTGGTTGCAGTCCTTCTTCTTCAAAAAAGGTTTTGACACCAGTTACAGCCGTGCCTTTAATAGATACTGTGCCAGTGATTTGATAACTGACTAACGCAGTGATATCTAAACTATTTAGTCCCTGATTAATGGCTATCCATCCTTGGGGATCGTTAAAATAAAATACTCCTCCACCTAATGTACCAATTATTATCTCATCAGCATCAAGTATCAATGCAGTAATGTAGTAATTCTTTAAACCTTTGTTTATGGGTATCCAGCGATCGCCATACTTATCTTCAGATTCATTATGAATAATTTGAAAAACCCCGCCACCTGCTGTCCCTGCAACTAATTGTCCTTTTGAGCCATCAAAATAAACTTCTAATGTTCTGACATCTCTATTAGTGAGTCCTGTATTTATAGGTATCCAGTTTTCGCCATTGGCATTGCCACGAATAATGCCATCCCCAGCCGTTGCTGCTAGTAGAGTGTTGACAAAAAAGTTGATTGTGCCTGATAAATTATCAAACGGAGCATTTAAAATTAAGGTTGTTATTTCAGCAGACTCGTCAATATTGATAGCGATAATCTCACGGGATTGTCTATCTTGCGTTTGATTTTCTACTGTGATCGTGTCACCGATGCGGCATTCAGCTGGGCAAAAGAGGCGGTTAATTTGGATTTGCCCTTGTTCAACCAAGTTTCCGGTTAAAGGCCAATCATATTGACGTAAAATCGTGATAGTTGCATTCGTTCCGGCGGCATCTAGAGAAGTCCAATTATTACCAGAATTGAGAGAACGAAAGATTTTTCCACCTGTAGTACCTGTTAACAAAACTTCACCGATTCCGTCTTGGGTATACGCTAGAACTGTCGCAACGTAAGGATTTGTTAATCCCTGATTGACAGCTTGCCAAGTTGCACCATTATTTTGGGAACGGAACACTCCTCTGCCTGCTGTTCCTATAAATAGTTGTTGATTTTGCGGTACGATGGGCTGCGCTTTGCCGTAGGCGATCGCAACTGATGCGATCGCTTCTGGTAGAGGATTCAACGCCTCCTGAAATGCTAAATCGGGCTGACACTGATAACGGCTGGGTGTACGCGAACCTTCCGGTATATGAGAAAAGCGGATGCAACCGATCTGGTTTTGGGCAACAGTGACTTTTTCAGTGAACAGACTGTTGCTAGCTTCTATTTGACTAACAGTGGTCATACCCAAAACAGTTGTGTTGAAAATCTCAGCTGCTGCACCAGGAAATGAGATTGCTACACCACTAGTTTCTGCAATATTATTTCTCGGCTGTCCCTTATCGATGATGCAAGCTTCTATTTTCAGGTGCGAAATAGTTCCTGTGAAATCAACCAGTGAACCACAGATACTGCGATTGAGACTAATTTCCAAACGAGAATTATCTTGTTGTGCAGTTGTTTGTGACGACGGTTGAACCCCTGATAAACAATGCCAATCATCTAAATAGCCATTAGGGACAAGTGTTTGCCAGATTTCTGTCCTCAATTGGTTGATTTGCTGCATGAGAAGTTGCGTTAGCTGACGCAAAAATTCTTCAGGTGGACGAATTGCTCCGGTTTTAGGGCGTAACCATTCCTGGATAAAGGTAAGCATGACGATCGCGATCGCAATTAGACCGAAGCCATCTTCTTGATCCGAGTTAGACGATTCCCAAGAATCGAGTTCTTGTGCTGATTGGATTTGTAAGCCACCTTGTTCTGGAACGAGAGTAGAATCATTGATTTCCAACCGTTCCAAATTGCCGGGTAGAACTATGACTTGTCCTTCAATGAGCAATCCGTCGAGAAGCAACTCTCCCTGATTTAGTTGATCGCGAGGTGCTGTACCTTGAACAAACACATTGCCTTGAATATGCGATCGCCAACCATCTGCTGCTACTATTTTCAAGCGTCGTGCTTGTGGGATAACAATTTCTAAATCTCCCGTATATCTAAGATTGTCATTAATCAGAATAATTCCTGTATCTGATTGTTTCGGTATTTCAGAGACAATACCAAGTTGCTGCCAGTCTTGGTTATCGTCATGAGAAACAGGTTTAATAGGGAATCCCTGTCTTTTCTGGCTGGAAATGAACAATACTAATTGCCGAGCTGCATAAGCACTCAAGTCAAACTGATAATTTCGCTCTAGCTTAATTTCTTCTCCTTTAGTATTTTTAACACTACCAGCCGTAACTGTAATTTTATTTCCCTGTGCAATCACGTCCAGCCCATGAATATCAGCGACAGATTCAACGCTAACTTTCACTTGCAAAACATTGAGATGAGCTAGGTAAATATATTGATTTATATTTGTGTTTGCGGCTGAAATGAAGCTTAATGGCCATCTTTGTCCATCTCGGATATTTTTGATAAAACCTATGGCACGGCTGTCTTGAGTATTTTTGGAAACAGCCAACCATCCACTCAGTCCCTGACAAGATTTGAGATTAATGTAGGTTGCAGTTGCCGCGATAACCTGTCTACCTTGGTGATCAATTGCAGTTCCGGCTGTAATCACAGCTTCTAAAGTACCTGGACGCACTTTCAATTCCAGCCCCTGCACAATCCCCGCTTGGAACGAGTAGCGAACACTCTTATCCAGTTCTATTCCATGACGGGAATGCACCAATTTTGCCAAGGGAATAAACGTTCCTTGAGGATAGCCAGTATCATCAATAGCCGTTTCAGGAACAACATCAAGTTGGTAATTATTTTCTTGCAAAGCTGCCCGATAGCTAATAACTAAAAGACCCGTGCCATTGGGATAACTACTCAGATCAACGGTTTCCTTCACCCTGATTTGCAGACATCTTCCTTGAGAATCGATCGCTAATCCTGGAGTGACACATATCTCTGTATTACACCAACCAGGAACAACATCCAACCCTTTGTTCACAATCCCAGGAGCAAAACGTTGAAGTTTTTTGCCTGGTTTAATTTCGGGAACGGGATGAACAGTAATCGAGGCAAGGCGAATATGAGTGCCATCTTGTAAAGATTGCCAAGCAGATACAGTCTGATTCCATGCTTGGACTGCTGTAGCTAGAGGATTTTGCTCGGCAGAAATTGCTTGCTCAACCTCCCACAATAAAGGATTGATCAAAGATTCTATATCTACTTGTGTTTGGTCTTGCGTGGGAACATCAAGCAAATCATTTTTAGTGACACCACGACTGTAAGGTCCTCCACCAAGGTCATCACTAAAAGCATAGAGATAACTTACTTCTACTCGTTGGGGAAGAATGCGATCGAGAAATGCAATGCGTCCCAGTTCGGGATCGACGGCAACGGTTTTTGTCGGTAACGCCGTATCATCCAGACTCAGTTCAGAATCAACTTCTACAAAGCGCCAAGGCTTCGATTCTTCTTGCTGATTTTCTTGTATCTCTAACAAACTACAAATTAGTATTTCTTCTGGTGGAATCGGGTTTTGCTGTCCATTTACAAAGATTTGAATTACCGGATTGCTGTCGAAGTAGCGAATTCCTTCTATCGATTTCCCTTGTAAGCGTAACTGTCGCCGCTGTTTGAGTTCATTAGCTAAAGGTTCGTAGCGTAAAGCGGCTGGCAGATTAATTTCTTGAGCCAGGGTGACAATATCTGTCTCTTTTTGGGGTTGGTTGAATAACGGTACATCATCGTAACCAAGGGGATTAAACGTGTAAAACCGTCCTGTTGGCTCATTATCAAGTCTAAAAGGCGCTACACGAGCGGTGCTACGCTCAATTGGGTAACTTTGCAACCGCCAAATAAATAACCCAATATTCGGGACGTTGTAACGTCCACCTTGGCTAGCCCGTCGCACTTCTGCTGTGTAAACAGCTTGTTGCTCAAAAGGAGTGCCAACCAGTTGTAAACTATTTGCCCGTAAATCAACCGTTGCACTCGCAGAACGAATGTGATTCAAATTTTGCGTACTTAGTAGTAAGCGAGAGAATTCCACAGCTCTTGCTCGCCAACCTGTGACATCACGTACCAATTGCTCTAGGATTGGGGCTGTGCCTTTGCGCCTGCGATATGCCAGGGTATTGGCTACGTAAGCTCGTTGTTCTTGTTGTCCATAAGGTCGAGAGCGCGCAGATTGTGGTTGATTGGTCGAAAAAGAACTAGACTCTAGCTCCCTCACGTCCAGCAAATCGCCAATATAGGGAACTACCCAATCGTCACAAGTTTCGATAAACCAGTTGTCATATAAATTGTTAATATCATCTTCAATGATGCCCAATTCCTGTTCAATGACGGCCAGCAAAGCGCGTAAGGGTTCTCCCTCTTCGACATCTCGTATTTGATAGATGGCGGGTATTAATTTGTAGAGGCGATCGCTTGGTGGCTGGTTCATAGTAGTTTTAGGGGAAGGGGGGATGGGGAATGGTACTGAGATACTTATTCCTTTAGGACTTACGCAAAAACTCTCTCAAACTCTTATTCCTTTGTGTCCTTTGCGTCCTTCTCCCAAGGGGAGACGCTAACGCGAATGCGGTTCGTTTTTCCGTTACCTCTGGGTAAGTCCTGTACTTACAAAGTTGTTACAACCGTTAGTTGGATACCCTCTGGATTCAATCGCAGCAATTGGGCAGGATAAATAGTACTAATTTGAGGATCATAACGAGCAGGTAATGCTGGAAGTGATTGTTTTAGCGCTTTACTTTGTCCAACTTGGTAAAGTGCATCTAAATCGACCGCTACCACACCTTTTACTGTCTGGATTGCGGCAATCACTTCCGCCGCAGTTACTTCTTGAGCGAAACGACGTTGCTCGAAAGCAAAGGTTTTGTTTAAAGTTTCATGGATGTCCTGCTGCACAAGTTTCGCTTGATAGCGAGCATCGAGTAATAAACGGGCTTCTACGTTAAACAATAAACGCTGATCAGAATCAACCTGCACCTGCTGAATTGGATCTCTGGCATTGTTGATCGCTTCTACAAGTTTGGTGTAAAGTTGAGAATCCTGGGGTACATCTGAGCCTTTGACAGCTGCGATCGTGATATGCACCAGCTGGCTTTCCCCATTCCAGAGGGGAACGGCTTGAGCTTTGCCAATACCAGCAAAGCCTTGAGCAAAGTCTTCAAAATCGCGGATTGAGACAATGCGATCTAGGGTGCGGACGGTAGGCGGTGCTTTAGCACGAGCTTCTTCTAGGGACTCGCGTGGCGCACCTCCCGTTGCTGCCAAAGGATTGATAACTTCAGCAACGCCAAGAGGGCGAGTTTTGAGCAAACTCAATTGTTCCGCAGCCAAATTACCTTCTAAACCGATGCCACTGCGGTAGGTAGCTGTAACATTTTCCTGTCCACTAGGCAAACGAGCGCCTTTGCTGCCATCTCCAAAGGTGACAATGCTTTTTCCATCATTTTGGATGCGAATAATGTAGTTTTCGCTATATGGTTTCAGGGGGTACAAAGAGGGAACTTCTTGCCACAGGATGCCATTTACCCGCACCTCTAAAGTACTTTCCGAACCTCTAGCGTTCGTCGCAGCAACATAAGTTAACGGCGGCTTTTTCAACATGAAGCGCTGATTGGGAGTTGAGCCATCTCCACTTCCTAAGACTTCTTCTACCGTTTCACCGTGGGTAGCCTGTACCACATTGGCGTAGATGCTGACAGTTGCCGGATCGTATGCATATTTTAATGGCTGTTGCAAGGTGAGAATGGGACTTTGTTGATCTGTGGGTGGTATTTGAATTACAGCCGTTTCGCTCACCATCTCACTATCTTTCAAGGCAGGAAGCAAAGTTAGCTCATTTTTAAATTCGGTTTTGTCTAAACCTGTTGTAGTAATTAAATCGCCTGGGAAACCGTCTTTGTCTATCACCTTCCATAGGTAGTTATTTGGTTTGTCTGGTAAAGAAACTGGTGGTTCTAAGATTTGTACAATATCTCCTCGCTGTATAGGTTTGGGAGATAAGCCTTCTGGAGGCTGCAAAATTCCGATTCCAGCTACAAAGAATTTCCTACTAGATTTTGTTGACGGTAAAATTGCTCGCACATCTAAGTTAGTGAGATTGGGGTTGATTGCATCCCATGTATCACCGTTGTTAGTAGAACAGAAAACACCATTTTGAGATGTACCAACCCAAATTTCTCCATTATTCTTGTCAATTGTAATGCAGCGAATTTCTAAATCAGTTAGGTTGGTATTTACTGCTATCCAGCGATCGCCATTATTTTCAGAGCGAAAAACGCCGCTACCTGCTGTTCCTGCAAAGATATAATTTTTGTTGTCATTAACATTTTGTTTAGTAGCTAGTGCTGTAATATTTTTATTCGTTAAGCCAGTATTGATAGTGAATGAAGTATTTGCAGTTAAATCGGGGCGGAAAGGGCGATCAATAGTTAATTTATTGTCAGAACTAATTTCGAGAATAGTTCGACTTTGACCGTTAGCGTTAATTACATCACCTGTGTTAACATCATCTGCTTGGCGTTGCGTCGAAAAGTTTGTGTCGTGACGGAATACTACTGTACCTTCAGTTGTAATTGTGCCTTTTCCTTGTCTGATATTAGTAATTTGCTGCCAAGTTGAGCCGCCATCAGTAGTGCGGAAGATTCCATCTCGAATGGTTCCTGCAAAAATGTTATCTCCTTGAATTGCTAAGGTTTGCACATCAGTGTTGTTTAAACCTGTCGGTAGCCAATCTTTACCATTGTTGATTGACTTTAAAACTCCGCCATTGATTGTGCCTGCGATAATTTCACTACCTTGAGATATCAATGCTCTGATATCGGTATAACTCAGACCAGCCTGTTGATTAATTTCTTGCCAATTCTTACCTTCGTTTTCAGAATAGAATATACCGTTAGCAGTACCAACAAAAATTAAATTAGAGTTTTCAGGGATAAGTAGTACTTGGATATCTTTTTTTTCTAATTTCTGACTAGCTGATTCCCAACTAATAAGTGGTTCCGAATGTTCGCCTTTATTTGGATAACGAAAAATGCCCTTGGTAGTACCTGCAAACAGAGTTCCTTCGGAATTAACTGCTAGCGATCGCACTTGAGTATTCGTTAAGCCATTATTATTTTTTTCCCACTTCATCGGTTCTGAATTGTTTGATAAAGTATCTACTTTTTCTTGATAAAACACTCCACCAATATCATTTATTTGAGCGCGAATGCGTTGACCACTTAAAATCACTGTTTGATTTGGTTGTAATTTGGTAATAAACTCACTAAGAAAAACAGTTTTACCCTGAATTGGATCATCAAATATTTTAGTTTGGAGAGCGCTAACAGTAAGTGGTTCTAGAGCCAATTCCAGTAATTCACTTTGAGCTAAAACGATTGTATTTTTTGGATGAAAGTCTCCTTGATTTATTGCAATATTTAACACGATACGAGTAATGTTGCTTATTTGAGCAATATCCTGACTAAAAAGCAAAAGTATATTTTCAACTCTAGGAACTGAAAGTGTACTCTTAACCTTGCGAATTTGCTGTTTTAGATTATCAGTTTTCTGTCCGTCATACAACACAATCCAACTCTTTTCCAAAATTTGAGGATAGAGTTTATTAAGGTCAATCTGTGTCAAATCTTCAGGCTGAAAATCCAGCCATTCTTGAAGTTTTAACCAATCGATTTTCTCGATTTGGTTAGTACTAGAATCTTTGACTATTCGTACTTTTTCAGGAGCATTATAACCAAAGAGAAAAGCTCTTTGTCTGAAAGCAAAAAGCTGAGGTTTTTGCAAAAATTTCTCAATTGTTGGAAGAGTTTTCTCCCAATATACCAGGGTGTAGTTATCAGCCGTATTAGCTTCTACATTCGTTAGCTGTAACAGATATTTGCGTTCCTCAAAATCCCGATCAATTAGTAAGAGAAAATCTCCTGGTTGCAGTTGATTATTAATGCCTTTGATGTAAATTTGTTGCGTGCCAGTACTAATTTTTTGGAGACGGCTAGGGCGGGGTTTGAGATTGTTCCAAATCACATGAGCGATGAACTCTTCACTAGATTCAAAGGTTTGGGGCAATTCATCCTCACCCGGAATGCTCATGACTTGAGTGCCTTTGGGAATTGTCGCCACATCTGGAGAACCAGGAGCATCCTCAACTGTAAACGCTAAATACGTACTAGCAGCAACACCAGGATTGAGTTCATAGCCAATCATCCGCGCCAGTTCTAGTATCGATCGCCGTTCTGTTGCAGTTTGCAGATATCCCTCATTGGCAATTCGCTCTTGATAAAAGGTGAGGACATCTACTACCACTGCCCAAGCATCCAACAGGGCGATCGCGGGGTCGTCATCGGCACGGGTAGTAAGTTTGGCAAGGGGACCTGCCTCCTGAGATTCTTGGAGACGCAAGCTGTCTCGTAGTAAGCTCAGTAGCCGCTTGCGAGTGGATGTATAATCTGTAATTCGATATGTTAGTTGTGGCAAACCTGGGCGGTTTTCGGGCTGTTTGGGAGCATGATTAGAATTCATAAACCACCCTCCATTTGGAACTCTATTTTGCCGGATTCAGGTAGACTAGGGTCGTTGTCTAAACGGGCGATTTCTAAGGGTTCAAAAGGAATTTGACCCATTTCCAGTTCTTGATTGGGTAATTCATTCAAACGTTGGAAGCGGGTGATATCGACCGATCGCACCCCTGCCACTTGCACTGCTGTGGAAATCACCTGACTCAGATACACAGGTTGACCAAAAGTAAAGCGAT
This sequence comes from uncultured Nostoc sp., assembly GCA_964252435.1. Lineage (GTDB taxonomy): Bacteria > Cyanobacteriota > Cyanobacteriia > Cyanobacteriales > Nostocaceae > Nostoc. The sequence continues at coordinate 15,868 of CAXUOL010000004.1, read as the reverse complement.
CGGAGTGAAAAAATCTTGTTTTTCCATCCGCTAAAACTCGGTTGCTGAATGTATCTAATAAAGCTTTTTTGACTACGCCCCGGAAAAACCCCGGCTTGACTTGTACTGTCATGGCAATATCCAAAGGGATGAAACGAGGACTTTCAATTTCGATATCATGTCCCGCCAATCGGAACTCTTCGAGAAAGGCTAAAAGCTTTTGTTTGAAATCATCGTCAAGCGATCGCCCCCCCTCGCGGTCAACGGTGATAAAAATAGTATGCCAACTACCCGTCCAACGGCGGTTAGCGATCGCTTTTTGGACTCCCGGAAATCGTTGAGCGATGTCTGCATAGTCTTTTGTAGTCACTGCCCGACGTTGCTCTCGAAATGCTTGGGGTGCATAGAGGCGCACTTGTTCTATGGGTTCCGCGTCAACTCCTCCTTGAGCAGGTAGGGGATTATAAACTTTGACGATGCTTTCGTTAATTGCCTTAAGCTGTGAGCGTTGCTCTAATTCCAAATTCTCAGGCAAGATGAGAATATTAGCGATCGTCCCTGCACCGACATTGCCGATACTGCCATTGCCAATGCGGTAGGTGGCAAATAGTTTTGTCTCTAGTTTTGGTTTTTTGCCTAAAGTATCATCACCGAAGCGGAGGTAAGCCCTACCATCGTCTTCTGTCTCGACAACAAAGTGACGCTCAAAGCGATCGCTAATCAGTAAGTCTGTTTGCGCTTCCCAACGCAGGCCTGGTTCTGTATCTGGGTTAGGTGGTTGATTTTCCCACACTGCGATCGCTGGGAAAGTATCTTGCAACTTCCATTGCATGGCTGCGATCGCTGGTTCCTCTGGATCAAACCAAACCCACTGATTTTGACGATTATACACATACCCTTGTTGAGTCAATGGGGCTTCCTTTAAACGAGGTCGCAGCCGATTCCAACCAGGATTTTTCGACAGTTCTTCTAGTTGTTTGACTTCTGGTTCGCTACTCGTGTTGACTTTTGATTGTGGCTGAGGAATTGTACATCCTGCATCGACTAAAACAACGTTGCCTCGTGTCACACTAATGTCAGTAATGCGTTCCCCTTGGGCATCAATATTAGAAATCTGCAAATCAAAGGGCAAGGCATCTGTGGCTGACCACTGAATTTCTACAATCTGCTCGTTATAGAGCGGATCGCTTTTGCCTGCAACCTGGGTCAAACGTACAGGATGTCGATGTGTGATATCTGCATCTCTTGCCTCTCCTGTTTCGGGGCCGAGTACTTCTTCCAATATCAAGACTTGGCCGCGAACTAACAGCTTTTGCAGGGTTCCATCTGTATCTATCAAGGTTGCAGAGGTCGCACCTTTGGGTAAATAACACTGCTCCTCTCCCCAGGTATAAAACTTAATTTCATTTAATGAGTAGTACAGAGTTATTTCATGTAACGTTTCAAAAATCTGTGCGCCAGCATTCACAGCTGGATCAAATTTTTCCAGGGGTAATGCAGCAGAGGCAATGTTGGTTTTAGTTAAAAATTTCACGCCAGAACGGTTTTTTTCAATCGCAGGCCCCAGCAATTTTATACCTTGTTCTGCAAACTTATTGTTGAGTTCAATTACAACCCAAGCCCGTGCATTAGAGCCATCGTGCATGAAATAGTCTAATAGCCGAGCATGACGACGTACTGATACCCGCTTGCGGGCTGTTCCTAAATATGCTTCGGTAGCAACAGCATCTTGGTAATAACTGAGATAGTCACCTGTATAAGCTAGCAATTCCACTAGCATGATGCCGATGTCCGCAGGGTTGCGTTCTTTCCACTGCGGCATGATTACAGCCAAGCGATCGAGCATTAACTGACGAAAACTGCTATAGTCTTTTGCCAAATAGTTAATCGCTGGCGGTGGTGGCTCTTTTGCAGTTAAAGGAGCAGGTGTTTGACAATCGAATTCACTTACTTCCTCCACCCAGAAAGAGAACTCCACCTGAGAAAGTTGAGGATCGAAGCCGTCGGGTGGTGAAGAAGTGGTAGAGGAATTAACTAAACGTAAAGTATAGCGAGAGTAATCTCCAGTTTGATTGACACGTATTGTTAAGACATTTGCATTCGAGCTTGCAGACTCGACACGAATATCTCGTAACCGTATTCCTCCCTCAATTACCACTTTTTCTTCAGTGAATTTATCTTCCTCATCCAAATCAACTAATGGATGAATCAAATACACAACTAATGTCTTTTGGTCAGCCAGCACCTCTAGATAATCGATGCCGTTCAGCCGAGGACGGCCATTATCAAAAGTGTCTCGGACTGCTTTGCGTCGTTGCTCATTTTTGCATTGATATTGAGTAATCATCTCAAACCAAATTGGGAAAGGATGTATTTTTTGAGCGTGTCTTAATTACGAATTACGAACTTGTACTCAGCGAAGTCGAAGTATTACGAATTATAGGACTCCTATTTGATGAAAAAATCAATACAACTCGAAGAGTCTTTGCCTACCTACGCAAACAATTTTAGAAATCAAACCTCGCGGCTAAACTGTGCTACCTGTCGCTGTTGATTTTGTCGAACCACATATTGGATCGCAATTTCTAAACGGTAGTCAACATTTTCAATATCTACTGCTTCCAGTAGAATCAAATCTCCTAGCCACTGTTCTAATGTTCCCTGCACCAACACCTGAGTGGCTGCTGCTAACTCAGGACTATTGGGTGCAAAAAGCAATTGTTTCAAACCACTGCCAAAATTGGGACGATTGACTCGTTCCCCTGGTTCTGTAAATAACACTTGTTCAATCAACTGCCGGATATGGCGATCGTAATTTACCTCGGCGACTCGCCCTCGCCCATCAATTTGTAGAGGATAGTTGATTTCCATAGTTATACCAATTCAAAATTCAAAATTCAAAATTAATAAATCTAGATTTAGCGCGGGTTTCAAGATTGGCATTTGTTGCATTCTTTTTTCAAATTGGTGTTATATCCCCTTTACTCTTGGTTGAGTCATGATAATATTTGCTGTCCCTTGGGGAATCTCTTCGGCACTTAGACAAAGACCTGTGCTAGTTTGCAGGACTACAGGTTGGTTGTTGACGCGAACTCGTGTCGCAACTGTCACCCACTTGACTTTGAGGCAAGGTTGGTATTTCCCGTTAGGTAAAGTGAAGGGACAGCCTGCAATTAAATAGATGTCATTTAATGTGGCAACTGGTTGAGCGCTAACTTTCACACGAGGATTAGTAACTATTGTGGAAATAACACCAGCATGAGGACAATTGGCAACAGCGTTCACATGAAACAAAGAATTGCCCATTAAGTCACCTCTAGAGCACCGTTATTGACTGAAACACTATTGATGGAAGCTTTAATGGTTCCTAAGTTTCCTGCTGAAATCTCAATGCCTGTAGGATCAAATGTCAGTTTGAGAGGCTGAGGCACAACTGGCTGATTGACTTCAATGGTCAATCCTTTTTCACCAGAATTACTCATGGTGATGGTAATTCCCTTGGCGGCTCTGCCATCCGCAAAAGCTTTGAAAACAATGATATCTTCAGCGTTAGTAGCCTGCTTTGCCTCCTCTGGTAACTCGTCTTTACCCCAAAAACAACCACTCCAAATCGGATAATCTGGATCGCCTCCCTCAAACTCTACCCAAACGTTGGTATCAACTGGTGGAATCGCAAACAGACCAATATTTTTGCCAGCGTAGGGAAAACAAGGCATAGCCCAACTCTGCCGTCCGTCTCCGAAAATAGCAGGTACGCTAACTTGAATTCGCCCTTGGCGAAGCGGATCGTTGTTAGCTGTGACTTTACCACGATATTTGCCAAAAAATTGCTTCATCCTGCAACCTGCCGTATTGTGCTGCCTAATCCTTCACGGGTAATCGTAAAGCTTTGTTTGTAATCTCCTTTGCTGATTTTATGTGTGACATTTTTGATGTAGTAGAGTCCGTCATAATTCAATCCCACGCCCCGCAAGGTGACTACTCCTCGTGTTTGGAGCAAACTTCCATAACGCACAGTATCTACTTCACCTGTAATCGTGACGACATCATCGACAGATCGGTTAGCGATCGCTTGGGCATATGCCTGGGCTTGTGCCATCTCCCGTCCTGTTTCTCGATACTGTTCAGTCCGTTTGTGGGGTTGGTTGGTGGCTGCTGGTTGATTTGCTAGTGGGGGGCGATCGCTGGTTGCTTGAGGCAGAGGCCGGCTCTCGTTGCTACGTCGGTCTTGGACTTGTCCCCTAACATCCGTAGCTGCCAAACCATTGTTTTGGAAGTTGATGGAATTCACATTGGTGAAAGAACTCATGTTCACTGTCAAGGCTGGTTGGGGTTGGGTTTGACGTTGAGGTGGCCCCCAATAAGCTGTGTTTGTACCCGATGTTGGTCCTGGAATTATATAGAAAACATATGCAAATCGTTCGGCGATGCTTTGTAGATACTTTAAGTCAGTTCCCTGCTGTGATGGAATTCGCTCATTTTGAGTGGGGCGATCTCTGAATTTGGGAGCGATGACTTTAGCAATTAAACCATACTTGGCATAATTGGAAATCAAAAAACGAGCGATCGTAGCTTCATCCTGGGCGGTGTGTTCAATAGACTTTTCCTCCAAATCCATCATGACGCTGACATCTTCACCTGTAATTGCCAAGGTGGAACTACCTGGTGCGCTACTAGGTGAAAACTGTTGATTGGTGATGATGCCATCCATCAAGACTTGAGCGATCGCTCCAATGGTGACAATGATAATTACACGATTAAATACTTTTAATAGAGGGTTCTTGAGTAACTGGTAATCTTGCATATCATTGCGTTGCGATCGCCCCAACTGCAAAACAATTTGAAAACCAGAGCGTCCTTCATCGCTCTGTGTTACTTCTACACTTTGCAGTGCTTCCATAATCACTCGTGGAGCAGGTGCAGGAACGTTTTCACCAATCAATAGAGTTAGGTTAATTCCAAGTGGCATAAACTACTCCCTACACTTGCGGCATGGGAATACGTATAACTTTGCCTAACTCAGCAGTTAACTCCTCTGGATTCATTGTGTTATTGGCATCACATATCTGCCAAAATTGCAGGGGATCGCCGAGAGTGTTAGAGGTAATCAAATCAAGACGATTTCCCTCATTTACCGTGACTTCCACAAACAGAGGAATTTCCTGACCTTGGGGAAGAAACCGCCGACGTTTGTAAGCAATTTTACGCCCATCTCCTGTAGTATATTCGACACTTTCTATGTTGTAATAACGGCTGGTATGGTCAAACATGGGGAATTTGTGTTTAGATCTAAATCTAAATATTTACTTCTAGCCACCAAGTAAGTTGGAAATTTTAACTCCGATAGCTGCTGGATTATTGATGCTACCCTTGATTGCCATCAGTTCTTTTGCTTTGTGATGAGCTAAGAACAAGCGAGATCCGCGTTGTCCCCACGGCAAATCACCGTAGTTGAGAACTCGCAGACCAAGAGACACTTTGGCTCGAATCGGATTCAGATTAATGTCATAGGCTTCTTCTGTAATGCTGAACTCTGTTAAACGGACTGGTAATACTCGTTTACTGCCCCAAACCAGCAGTGTCATCGGTGCTTCTATCGGAATGATTTCCATCATTCCTCTGTCTGCTAGTCCCATGTTGGTTTCAATAGTTGAACTGGCTGGGTAAATTAAAGTTTCTAAAGCAGAAAGTTGAGGATAGATGCCAAATTGAACCGCCACATCCTCTACTTTTTCTAATTGATCTGTGGCATCCAATTCAATATCTATTTTGATGCTTTCTACTGGCGCACCTTCTAAACGTAATGCTTCCGAACGCGCACCTTGTCCTTCTCCCACAGTTTGTGGTTGAAGAGTACGAGATAGCGTTTCTGGATTGTATTGAAATGCAATCGTGCTGATGACTGTATTTGTAGTCGAGTCAATAGCGACAATTGCCCCTTTGAATAATTTGGGAGAACCTGGGAAAGTAGTCACAAGGTCATTGATCCTTCCTAATAGGAATTTAGTACTAATGAATTATGCTAGTTAAGGATTATACTCTTTTTTCATCTCCAGTTTTGTTTAAGTCCCGCTAGAAGTAATTAAGACAAGGGCTAACTACCTGTTATCAGACCTAGTGTTTCTTCTTAAAATTAAATACTATTGTTATACTTAACTCTTCTTAATTCTTTAGCCTCACAGCCTCAATCAGTGATTATTTACAGCGCTATCCTGTCTACTTCTTTGTCGCCTAGTTTCATTGCTAGTCTTAAAATCACAGCCAACCACTTTTAAAACAACCTCTAAGGACTAGAGTAGTGTATTGTATCCATCTGAAAACCGCTATATATATATTGAAGAAGAATTCAGAAGTCAGAATTCAGGAGCGGAGCCGGAGACGCTCCGCCTCCGGTCAGAATCAATCAGTGGGAGATTCAAACCCGCCACTTTCTTGTTGACCACTAAATCTTCTCCTTTGGAGACGCTACGCGAACGATTTAGTGGGGGTCTTAAACCCGTTTATTCAGACGCTCTCTACGAGACGCTAAAAGCGAACGCGGACTCGCTTGCCGCCGGCGCTATCCGCAAGTCACACAGAATTCAATTCTGAATTCTGGCTCCTGACTTCTGAATTCTGTTTTGATAAAATCCCCTCTGACCACACTTACCTCAAAGGAAACTGTGTAGGGTTAGAGGGGATAACTCAGGGTAATATTAGCTTTCGGAAGTTTCCTGAGAGAACTTCTTATGAATAGTTCTTGGGGATTCCCCATCAGCAGCTACCGTTATCAGATAGTCCATTAAACCATCTGAAAAGGGGAGACGTAGGTGGAAAGTACCATCGGGTTTAATTTTGATGGCATGTCCACCAATGTTTACGTTGGTATTTGGTTGAGTTGCTCCGTGAATAATTAACTCAGCATCAGCCACAAACCAGAAATCTCCGTAGGGACGACTGAATACCCGGACATTAGCGGAACGGGCGATGAGTAACCAACGTAGTTTACCGCCGTAGGCATCGCCATCAGCAATATAGCCAATTTCAACCATGTAATCGCGATCGCTCACAGGAATCGCCACAAAGCGATCGCGTGCTACTTCTTCAGATTCATACTGCTGGACAAGTTGGGGACTTTGATAACTCAAGTCAATGCCGGTGACATCATAAAGTCGCACTACTAATTGGGAACCGCCCTGTTGTCGCAGTGCTTCAGATTGAGCTTTGGAAATGTGCCAAGAGACATAAGCCCACTTGGGAGTGCGGGGTGTGAGGACAATACTGCTCTCTTCTGGGGCAGTTTCTGCTTCTACATTTGCCAAACTAATAGCGGTTTCGCTTACTAATGCTACATTTTCACCAGTGGAATCTGTTGTCGGCTCTGTAGGCACTGGACTAAAGATACGAACGATCGCCGAACGGGCAATGAATAACCAGCGACCGCCATCAGCGACATAGCCAATTTCAGCTATGTAATCGCGATCGCTGATGGGAATTTCTACAAAGCGATCGTGTGCTGTCTCTTCACATTCATACTGCTGGACAAACTGAGGATTTTGATAACTCAAATCTATTCCAGTCACATCATACAGCCGCACTACCAATTGAGAGCCGCCCTGTTGTCGCAGTGCTGCTTTCTGAGCTTCGGAAATCTCCCAAGAGACTTCAGCCCATTGAAAAGTGCGGGGTGTGAGGACAATACTGCTCTCTTGTTGGACATCTACCAAATCAACATTTGTTTTATCCGCGATTGCGACATCATTAACTACGGGATCTGGATTTACAGAACCGAAGACATGAACGATCGCAGAACGGGCGATGAATAACCAGCGATTGCCATCAGCGATATAGCCAATTTCAGCTAGGTAATCGCGATCGCTCAGGGGAATGTCCACCAATCCCTCGTTTGCTGTTTCCTCAGATTCATACAGCTTTACCAGCTGCGGAGTTTGATAACTCAAGTCAATGCCAGTCACATCATACAGCCGCACTACCAATTGAGAGCCGCCTTGTTGCCGTAGTGCTGCTTTCTTGGCTGCGGAAATCTCCCAAGAGACATGAGCCGATGTATCAGTATCTGGTGTGAGCACAATACTGCTTGCTTCATCTGCATCTACCAAACCAGTAGCTGTTGCGGCTGCCATTGGCACATCATCAACTATGGGATCTGGATTCACAGGACTGAAGACACGAACAATTGCAGAACGGGCGATGAATAACCAGTGTTCGCCATAAGCGATATAGCCAATTTCAGCTATGTAGTCGCGATCGCCCTGGGGAATCTCTACAAAGCGATCGTGTGTTGTCTCTGCACATTCATACTGCTGTACCAACTGCGGAGTTTGATAGCTCAAATCAATACCAGTCACATCATACAGCCGCACTACCAATTGAGTACCGCCTTGTTGCCACAGTTCTGCTTTCTTGGCTGGGGAAATCTCCCAAGAGACATGAGCCGATGTATAAGTATGTGGTGTGAGCACAATACTGCTTTCTTCATCTGCATCTACCAAACCAATAGCTGTTTCGGCTGCGCTCGTCTCATTTTGAGCATCCGATCCGAAAGTGCTAGCCCAAGCACCAATTCCTGCGCCTGCTGCTAAAGCTGCCGCAGCAGCCAAATCTGTAGAGTTATCTTCAGCAACATCTTCCCCTACAGTCGGCTCGGCGGGAAGTTCTGACTCTGGCAAAGTTAAAGTGGGTTCGGCTGCGTCCGCTACCACATTTAATGCATCTTGACTCAATACATCTTCTGGAAATTCAGGTAAATCGAGCAGTGAGGATGTATCTGTCGCTGATGCTTCCACATCGGCTGTCACTTCGTCAGATTCCGCTAAGGGAAATTCATCTACTGAGGCTGTATCTTCAGTTGAGGTGATACTCTCTAGCCAGTTTAATTCTGCCTGAAGTTCCTCATCTACCTCATCTTCACTAATTGCTGTGTCCCAATATCCAAAATCAGATGTTACTTCTGGTACATCTGGTAATTCCGGGAGTGGGGCTGTCACTTCAGATGAAGACAGTTCCATATCTGATACCTCTTCTGGAATATTATTACCCAGGTGAGGATATGAAGTATTTACTACAGCCGCCGGAGCTTCTATATCCCATGCAACTTCATCAGAATCAGGAGTGTTTGTCTCCGTATAATTATTTAGCTCAACTGTCTCATCAATTGCGTTTGTTTCTGTTTCTTTGTGGCTAAAATTAGACCAGGTACCCGCCCCGATACCTGTTGCTATAGCTGCACCACCTAAAGCTGCGGCTCCTAAGTTGTTATTTTCTGAGCCATTAGCTACGCCCGATGTCGCGCCTTCATAGAGGTTAGAAGTACCATTACTTGTCTCTTGTACTAAATTTGTTGTCCCCTGAGTAGCATTTTGAGCGTAGATGTTGAAAGAAGTGCGATCGGGGGTTTCTTGCTCTGGGAAGTCCGGTACTGCCTGTTCTTCCAGCGTCGCTCCATTCAGGGAGGAACCTGTGCTAGCATCGAGCGCCGCCGTTTCTCCATTGGGTGGATGAGGATTTGATTCTGGTAAATTGTCTGTTGTCTGGGCAGGCAATGGACGTTTTCTTAGAATCCACCATAGTACAGATCCACCTACAGTAATGAAAAAGACAGGTAGCAACAACCACAATGGTGTTTCTTTATTTACAATTGGAGTGCTTTGTGCAGGAGCAGCGACAAAGGGCTGTTCGCCAAATACAGAACTAGTAGCATTAGAAGAAGGCGTAGACGCTGGTGTCGTTTGGACACCTGGGGAAGCCGCAACAGCAGGTTGTAATACGCTGGCTGCGATCGCCTCGGCTTCAGCAGTTCTCCCTTTTTCTATAGCTTGCTGTCCTGGGGGTGCTAGGGTAAAGCCAAGAAAATCTACTGTGGTTAAACTCTGATTTTTTTTGTAAACGTAAACTAAAGGTTGCGAGAAGGGATATCTCGCATCATTTGGCAAGGCTTGATGTAATTGCAGAACTCGCACACCTTTCAACTTCGACACCTGATTAGCTAACACATAGCTAATGCCGTCTTTGCCCAGTTGTTTGATGATTTCTGCGGTATTATCGTCAGTTACTTGGGTAGCATTAGCCCCTGTAGCAAATTCAGCAGTTTTGAAGGCTGGATAAGTACGAAAAGTATTGCGAGTTTCACTCGTGTTCGGGCGATCGATAAACCGAATTTTCCCTGAAGGCCCTCCTAATTGTGACCAATTTGTAATTTGTCCCCGAAAAATCCGGGCGAATTGCCTACTAGTCAAGCTTCCTTTGAAAGGATTATCTGCACCAACCACGATCGCAATCTTCTCACGCTGCAAACGAACTTGTTCTAGTCCTTGAGCTTTTTCTGCTGGCGTCAACCCGCGCCCCATTGCGACTATATCGATTTTGCCATCTAGCAAATCTTTCAGCGCTGTCTCAGTGCCGTTAGCAGCAACTTCAACCTTTTTACCGACAAACTGTTTTTCAAAACTTTCTTTCAGGCTTTGGTTGATTGCACTCAAGCTACTGGAACCGTCAATCCGCACTATCGATTCATTCTGCCCTGTTTGTGGCAGTGGCGAAGAGGTAGCTTCAGGTGTAGATTGTGCCAGCATCGGTGCTGATACCACCAGGGATGCTGCCATCGGGGTTGTAGCTAAGGCAACCCATAATATCAGCCTGACTATCGAAGTATCTTTTTTTTCTTGTTGCCACATAAGCCCCTTAAATTAAAGTAAAAATAGAAAGCCTACCAGTCCTAAATCGCGATCTTTATAAAGATTATGGAGGAGACGGGCTAATTATACATCTGAGTTATCTTTAGTTCTAATTACTTCAAAGCACTTATGCTGATTTATACTTCGCTGTAGCTTGGATAGCATGATAATTTATACTCTAATTGCCAAAGTCTGTTTACTATAAATTTTTCTTAGTTAGATTGCAACTTATACCAAGTTGGTAGTTTATGGCCACAATTATGAATTATTGAATTACTAAAACTGGTAAAGTGTAGCAAATTCAATATTATTTAACAATATTATTTTCAGTAGTGCTAAGTACTGAGTGCTGAGTGAGGAGTTATGAGTGAGGAGTTATGAGTGCTGAGTGCTGAGTGCTGAGTGCTGAGTGCTGAGTGCTGAGTGCTGAGTGCCGAGTAAAAATTCTAGTTCCTAGAACATTTTCATGCAAGGCTTTTGAAACTCGCTTCAATTGAGATAACAATGACAATCTGGCTTATCAATCAGGGACTCCACCAAAGCATTTAAGGCAGTTGCAGCTAAAGCACCACCTCCCAAAGTCCCTTCAACTGTAATATAAGGTATCCCTTGTTGCATTAGTTGCCGCTTGGCTGCGGGAGCATGACTAAAGCCAATGGGCATTCCAATTACTAATGCAGGCTGAATTTTTTGGTTAGCAATGGCTTCACAAGCTTCCAGAAGTACTGAGGGAGCATAACCAACTACCAACACACAACCCTTACTTACTTGCGGTAATTTTGATCGCCATTCTTGATGTTGCCAAAAGGCGAGTTCTGCTTCAGTGGCGGTGGTAATATGGGGGTTATCAATTAAGGTTTCAGTGCGGCATCCTAAGTGAAGCAATCGAGTTTGATCTAAAGCAGCAGCAACCGTTTGAGTATCGACAACAATTTGACAACTTGAAGATAAAGCTTCTCGACTAGCTGCGATCGCATCTCGACTCAATTTAACAAAGGACACCAAACTCACATCGCCACAAGCCAAAACCAATTGAGAAATTAAATGCTGTTCAATTTCCGAACGGTGAGACAAATCAGGAAGTAAGCGTTGTAGCGATTCTGTAAAAGCTTCCGAGTGGGTATGAATTTCAGCATCCAAGCCACTCCAAAGATTTTCCAATCCTCCCAATCCAGCTTGGGTTTCGACATCAAGTAACTTGAGTTGTGCCAAAACTTCCGCTTGGATAATTTGACAATGGCGATCGCGCCCCAATAATCCTTCTAATGCTGATGCAGTTTGTCGCAGTTGGGAAATTTGTTGCATCACCGCCCGATATTGCTGCTGGAGTTGTCCCATCAGGTTAACCGTTGTATCGGCTTCTGGTTCCACTTCCAAAATATTGCGGATGTGATTTAGCTGAAACCCTTGCTGCTTAAGCGCTACAATCCGTTGCAACCGGAGAACATCTTTTTGGGTGTAGAGACGGTAATTGCTGCGCGATCGCACGGGTTGCGGTAACAGTCCCAATTGATGGTAATGTCGCACCATCCGCGGAGTTAAACCGCCGCCAACTGCATCAGTGAGTTCTTTAATAGTTAAGCAACCAGCATTCATAATTTATCTAACAACGGCAAAATTCTTTGTAACTCTTCACAAGCCGCCTGAAGAGATGGCGGTGCATTTTCATCCAAACTCCCTTGAGAACACTGGTTTGCTAATTGTTCAACACCGGGTTTACAAATTGCCTCATTTTTAGGAAATTTTGGATATTTTGATTTTTCTTCTTCTTCAATAACTTCTCCTGTCCGTAAATAATGTATCCAAGTTTCGATATTTCTTTTTGGCACAAAGATTGCTATTTTCTCATCAGGCTTCCGAAGTTCCTGTGAATTTTCTATCAGTGCATTATCTAATTCTCTCAGTGTTGCCCTTACTGTCGTAGTATCTGCATCAATCAACACTACTAGCATTCCTGAACGATAGTTTTTTCTCCGGTATTCTTTAACCTCTGCTGCATAATGCTTTCTAACAAACTGCTCTCCTGCACCTTTACCTGTTGGGGAAGTCCTAATTGTGATATTTTTTGGATTTATATTAAAGCCTCGCTTTTTCAAAAAATGATATGCAAAAACTTGCTGTTGTAGATCCTCACACAAAATTACTATCTGTACTCTATTCTGGGTCATACAGCCAGCCCCGTGCAATCAGTTCTGAAATTGGTAATCCCGAATTTTCAGTTTCTTCATTACTAATTGGTTTTACTCGTACAGGTGCATTACTTCGACGCTCAAACCAATAACCTATCGGTGAAGTTAAAAGATAATTAATTAGTACAGGATGATGTGAGATTAGTAAAGCTTGTATTTTCCCATCAATACAAAAATCATAAAGTTGAATTAGCCAAGGTTGAATTTCCGGCAGAGCTAAAAAATTCTCTGGCTCATCAATGCAAAGTGTATAATCTTCAGATTCAGTGCAATAGAGAATGCTATACAGAGCAATCACCACTTTTTGACCATCAGATAATTCATCAAATCGATAATCAATAATTTTTGTCCTATCTTCATTTATTGAGAAACGTAATTTTAAAGTTCGATATTCTTCACTAAATTGTTCAAATTTAAAACTTACAAAACCATCTAATACATCCTTGAGAATATTTATCAGCTCGGCAATTTTACCCTGGTCTTGGGAAATGTAGCGATACCAAGAAACAAAGTTCTCCATTCTATAAGTCAATTGTATTTCTTCATGTTCGCTACCATCGACCATCAAACTAGGAACTATTTGGACAATAATAAACTTTTCTAGACGTTTTTTGAACCAAGTCAACTTTGTATTATCATCTCTTGGCATTATTAGGGGAATTATAGACTGTGACCAATCAAAATTATATTTTGAACCAGCTAAATAATTATCATAAAAAATTTGAACTTCACCCATATCAAACTGTAATAAAGGTTTGTTATTAAACCACAAACGCTCATACCAAACATAGCTTTTTCCTTGATGGTGTTCAATGGCAAGTTCATATTTGTAACTACCACCATTACCAGCAATATCTAGATCAAAACGTTGAAGAGACAGAGTTTGCCAACGGGTACAATCAGAAGGCTTAAAAATTCTCTCTACTTTACTATCACCACTTACAAACGTTTGAATTTTTCGCAAGGCTTCAAAAACAGTTGATTTACCTGTTCCATTACCACCAAGAAACAGGTTAATAGAGTCAAAGTTCATCTCAAAATTTACCAACCCGCGAAAGTTATCAATATATATTCGCTTTAGCATATATTTTTTCCTACTAGTGCAATTTTAAAAGTAACAGTTAAATCGTCGCATTTACCCACATCCCGCTTTTGAAAAACGCTCCAAAAACACAGATAAAGATTTAACTTTGCGTACCTCAGCGCTTCCCTCAGCGCCCCTTTGCGTTTCAAAATCATTATAAGCCTTGACATTAACATTAATGTCAAGGTTTAGCGTGAGAGAGTCCCTCTTAATTCACCTCTCATGCTCTACCCCCAACGTTTGGGCCAATTCACCAGAGAACACCCAGATACCGTAACCGCCCTTTTGTGTGGCTTGTTGTTACTTTTCGGATGGTTCGCCTTGCATCTCGGTTGGTTGGGATTTGCATTTTTGCTGTTACCTGCTGCTTATGTAATTGGCGGTTACGAAAGTGCGCGAGAAGGATTAACTACCCTTTTTAAAGAAAAAGAATTCGATGTAGATTTGCTGATGATTGTGGCCGCCATTGGTGCTGCTAGCCTCGGCTTATGGCGAAGAGAATATCATCTAATTATTGATGGGGCAATTTTGATTCTGATCTTTGCTATCAGTGGCGCACTAGAAGGCTATGCAATGCAGCGAACTGACCGGAGTATCCGCAGTTTGATGAGCCTGACACCAGATACAGCAAGGGTTTTACTTCAGGGAAGGGAAGAAGAAATTCCTATCAGTCAGCTAAAAGTTGGTGATGAAATTGTCGTCAAACCTGGAGAGTTAATTCCTACAGATGGAATTATTGTATCTGGTTACAGCACCCTCAATCAAGCTGCAATTACAGGCGAGTCTTTACCTGTAGAGAAAACGGTGGGCGAAGAAGTATTTGCCGGTACACTTAACGGCTATGGTGCATTGCAAATTAAAGTACACAAACCAGCCCAAAGCAGTTTAATCCAGCGTGTAATTCGTTTGGTAGAACAGGCGCAAACAGAAGCACCACCTTCCCAAGAGTTTATTGATCGCTTTGAAAAAGGATATGCCAAAGTCATTGTAGTAGCTGGGATATTGCTAGCAACTTTACCGCCATTTTTTTGGGGTTGGGATTGGGAAACAACGATTTATCGGGCGCTTACTTTCCTAGTGGTGGCTTCTCCCTGTGCATTGATGGCTGCAATAATGCCCACCCTGCTGTCGGGAATCGCCAATGGTGCAAGACAGGGGATTTTGTTTAAAAATGGGGCGCAGTTGGAGAAGATTGGTAAAGTCCGAGCGATCGCATTTGATAAAACTGGTACTCTCACAACAGGACAGGTGCAGGTATTTCAGGTAGTTTCAGCTAGGAAATACACTAGTGATGATGTATTAATAGCGGCTGCAAGTGTAGAATCATCTTCCGAACATCCCATCGGGAAGGCAATTGTCAAAGCGGCTGTTGATTTAGATTGGGTTGGTGCAATCGAAGTGCAAGCCATACCTGGACAGGGAATTGTCGGAATTACTCAAGAACAACAAGTAATTGTCGGGAATGCCGTTTTTGTGCAGCAGTATGTAACAAATTTACCTGAAGAATTGCAAGAACTAGTTCAATCTTGGGAGCAAGAAGGTAAAACTGTGGTTTGGGTAGCATGGGGAACAGAGGTGATGGGTGTAATTGCGATCGCAGATGAGGTAAGAGTCGAAGCAGCTGCAACCATCAGCAAATTAAAGAAACTGGGAGTTGAACAAATTGTCATGTTAACCGGGGATAATGAAGAAACTGCTCACAGTGTCGCCAAAGCAGTAGGAATCGATCGAGTATATGCCCAACTTCTGCCAGAAGATAAGCTGAATGTTATCCGCCGTTTACAGCAACAATATCAAACAGTTGCAATGGTAGGCGATGGCATTAATGATGCACCAGCTTTAGCGCAAGCATCTGTAGGTATAGCGATGGGAGTATCTGGTAGCGATGTGGCATTGGAAACCGCAGATATCGTACTGATGGCAGACAGGTTAGAAAAAATTGC